>NZ_JAJDMI010000027.1:0-50561 GCF_020593505.1 Blautia sp. DFI.3.45 | reverse complement strand
TCGGGTGAGGGCTTGACCAAGAATCGCAGGAAGAATGAATCTCAAGGAAATGTCAGCATGTATGTAGTTTTGAAGATACAATGAGAAACCAGCTAACAGTTAGCTGGTTTTTTTGTATGTAAAAAAAATATTCCGAGTTTATAGATAATCCCCTTGTTGTTACGTTAATCGCAAAATTATTTAAGATTAATTTAGCGGTTAAAATAACAACAAGGGGATATTGTAATCGAAATTATTTATAAAATAATTCGATAATCTTTAATCCTACATCTACAGCAATATCCATTCCTTCAACAGTAATGTGTTCATAAGGTCCATGATAAGCATGTCCTCCTGTTCCGAGATTCGGGCATGGGAGACCCATAAAGCTTAACTGGGCGCCGTCTGTGCCTCCGCGGATCGGGGTGATAAGCGGCGGGATATTGCATTCCTTGCATGCTACAGTTGCATGCTCGATTAGTTCCATGCAGGTGTCGATAATTTCTTTCATATTTCGGTACTGTTCTGTGATGGTAAGTGAGACAGTTCCCTTTCCCCATTTTTCATTTAAAATTTTAGTGATGTGTTCCATAGTTTTCTTACGGACATCAAAAGTAGTTGCATTGTGGTCACGAATGATATATTCGAGAGCAGCGTGTGAGACATCTCCCTTTATGGAATAGAGATGGAAAAATCCTTCATAGTCTTCCGTATTTCTTGGTGTGTCAGCGGAAGGGAGCATGGAATTGAATTCCATGGCAACAAGTGCTGCGTTGACCATTGTATTCTTAGAAGAACCTGGATGTACGTTTACACCGGTAAATTCTACTACTGCTTTGGCAGCATTAAAGTTTTCATACTGGATTTCACCTTCTGTATCACCATCAAGTGTATAAGCAAAATCAGCTCCAAATTTTTTTATATCAAAATGGGCTGGTCCCATTCCTATTTCTTCATCCGGGGTAAATGCAATACAGAGGGGACCATGCGGAATAGTATTGTCATTGAGGGTCTCAATCATTGTCATGATCTCGGCAATTCCGGCTTTGTCATCTGCACCGAGGATGGTGGTTCCATCGGAAGTAATGAGAGTTCTGCCTTTTAATGTGGAGAGATGAGGGAACATTTTCGGGGAGAGAATTCTGCCGCTGGTTCCAAGTGCAAGGTCTTTGCCGTCATAATTCGGAGTGATAACCGGAGTAACCGGATGATCGCAGAAATCAGAGACTGTATCCATGTGAGCGATAAAGCCCAGTTTTTGGCGGGATTCATATCCTCTGGTTGCCGGAATATGTCCATAGACATAGCAATGTTCATCTACATCGGCATCTTTCACACCCAGTTCCTTTAATTCTTGAACCAGCAGTCTGGCAAGGTCAAACTGATATTGTGTAGATGGGGAAGTACCGGTTTCTTCACTGCTTGGAGTGAATACTTTTACATAAGATAATAAGCGTTCGTATGCTTTCATGAATTAATCCTCCTGGTATTGGGCTGAGATAGATATTTATCTTAGCATTGTATAGTAAGTATAACATGTTATGGAGTTTACGTAAAAATATTTCTTGTCAGTAGTCAGTAGCTCTGTTTCTCAAAAGAGAGCAGGGATCATCGCTAAAAATTATTCTGAAATATTTCAAAAAAATGTCGAGGTAAAAAAGAATCTAAGTGATAGAAATGAATACAGGTATTATATATATTTATAGCTTATACTTCGTATTACAAAAATAAAATGAAGTATTTAAGTGTTTGTAAATTTCAAAATGAAGTGAAATAAAATGTAAAAACGTCAAATCAACCAAAAAATTGGATGTAATCAACAAAAAACACACGCCAAAACGTGGAAATATACAAAAATATTTATAGATATTTACTTCACTGAAACAGAATGCTATATTCTAATCAACAAAAAACTTCAAAGTGAAATTAAATAAATGAAGTAGAAATGGAGTGCACGCCATATGAATGATTTATTTGTTCGCATCAGATTTTTGTTACCGTCGTTACCAAGAGCAGAGAAAGCAATAGCATCTGCATTACTTGAAAACCCGGAAGCAATTACACATTTAACGCTTGCAGAGATTGCAAGAGAATCAGGAAGCAGTGAAGCATCAATTATCAGATTCTGTAAAAGAATGGGATATGATGGATATTCTTCTATGAAGGAGGATTTCATCAGAGCTTTGGCAGAAGGAATGGAAATTCATTCAGAAGATATTAAAGTATCAGACGATATGAAGACGATTTTGAAAAAGGTTTATCAGAGTAATGTACAGATGTTGAGTGATACATTAGTTTTGGCAGATGACGAAAATTATGAAAAAGCATTGGATGCTCTTCTTAAAGCCAGAGAGATACATTTCTTCGGTGTTGGAGATGCCTTTGCAGTATGTCAGCTGGCATACATGAAATTTGGAAGATTGGGGATTCCGTGTTCCGTACATAGTGACGTAATGCTGCAGATGATGACTGCAGGCAATCTTACAAGTGAAGACGTTGCGTTAGCTGTCTCTTATGAGGGTAGATCCAGAAATGTAGTAGAGGCAATGAAAATCGCAAAAGAGCGAGGTGCAGTTACAATTAGTATTACAAAAATGAATAAATCTCCTCTTCTCAGATATACAGATATCAGTTTATTTACGGCAGTAAATGACCTGACAGTGGGAAGAGATAAAGTAACCAGAAGAGTTTCAGATCAGTTTATATTGGATGCACTTTATCTGGGATATACGACGAAAATAAACAAAGGTTATAAAAAACAATTTCAGAAAATTCAGACAGTAATTGACTGTAATAAAATATAAACGAGGTGATCAATAATGTGCATTATAGCACCGTCCTTACTGGAAGCAGACTATAAATGCCTGGGAGAACAATTAAAAACAATGGAAAAATCCGGAGCTGAATATGTTCATATAGATGTAATGGATGGAAGCTTTGTACCGAATCTGGCATGTGGAATGAAAATGATTCATGGATTGAAAGGTGTAGCTGATCTGGTATTTGATGTTCATCTGATGGTAAATGAACCTGTTCGATTTGTAAAAAGAATGCAGGAGGCTGGAGCTGATGTAATATCTGTTCATTATGAGGCCTGCAGCAATGTAGCAGAAACTTTAAAAGAAATAAAGCAATGTGGAATTCGTGCAGGAATTGTTCTGAATCCGGAAACCTCGGCAGAAGTTCTTACAGAAGAAATCTGGAAGCTTGCAGATGTGATACAGGTTATGACCGTTCATCCGGGAAGAGATGGCCAGCACTTTATTGAAGATACACTTGACAAAATAAAAGATATCAGAAGACGGTCAACAGATACCGGAGAGTGGAAAGATATAGAAGTTGATGGAAGTATCAACTGTGGGAATATAGGAAAAGTAATAAAGGCCGGAGCAAATATCATTGTTTCAGGAAAGGCATTATTTAATGGAAATCTTGCAGAGAACATTGCCAATATGAAGCAACAGGCAGCCATGGAGGAATAAGATGAAATACGTAATTGGAGTGGATCTGGGAACCAGTGCGACAAAGACGATTCTGGTAGATCAGAATGGAAAAATCGTAGCCGAAGCGTCTGTCAAATATCCAATGTATCAGCCTGAAAACGGATGGGCAGAACAGGATCCATCAGACTGGTCAGAAGCAGCGATTTCAACAATTAAAAGTGTAGTTGAAAAAGGTCAGGTTAATGGAAAAGATGTGCGGGGAATTGGAATTTCTGGTCAGATGCATGGACTTGTGATGTTGAATGAGGAGAATCAGGTTATAAGAAGATCCATTATCTGGTGTGACCAGAGAGCTACGAAGCAGGTAGAGGAAATGCTGGAACTGCCAATGGAAAAATGGATGAAGATCACAGCGAATCCGCCAATGGCAGGATGGACGGCAGCAAAGATCCTCTGGATAAGAGAAAATGAGCCGGAGCTTTTTGCAAAGTGCAGACACATTATGCTTCCAAAAGATTATGTCCGCTTTATTCTTACTGGTAAGTATGCGACAGATGCATCAGATGCCAGTGGAATGCAGATGTTAGATGTAAAAAACAGATGTTGGTCGCAGGAAATTCTTGATTTTTTGAAAGTAGACAGAGAACTTCTTGGAGATGTGTATGAATCACCGGAAGTTGTTGGAAACCTTTTACCGAAAATTGCAGAGAAGTGTGGATTATCAACAGAAACAGTTGTGGTTGCCGGAGGAAGTGATAATGCCTGTGCAGCAATTGGAACAGGTATTGTAAGAGAGGGGCAGGCTTTTACAACAATAGGTACTTCAAGTATTGTATATACTCATCTGAAAAAATATCAGGAAATTCCTGAAGGTGCACTTCATTTGTGCTGCTGTGCAGTGCCTGGGTGCTGGCATACAATGGGAGGTCCTCAGTCGGCAGGTCTTTCGATTGAATGGATGAAAAATAATTTCTGTCGGGATTTGATTCAGAAAGCAGAAGAGGAAAATGTATCATTTTATGACAAGATAAATGAACTTACAAAAGATATTCCGTTAGGAAGCGAAAGATTGATTTATCTGCCATTTCTGATGGGCGAAAGAACACCTCATATTGATCCCAAATACAGAGGTGCATTTATCGGACTGAATATCATACATGGACAGGCACATATGCTTAGGGCAATTATGGAAGGCGTTGTTTATTCCCTTGCAGACTGTAATGAAATCTTGAAGAAACTGGGAACAGAGGTTGTGTCCATGCGTGCATGCGGAGGCGGAAGCAGAAGTCCTGTATGGAGAAAGATTATGGCAGATCTTTATAAATGCGATGTACATACATTGAAGCAGGAAGAGGGACCGGCATACGGTGCAGCAATTCTGGCCGGAGTTGGAGCTGGAATTTATTCTTCGATACAGGAAGCATGCGATGCTTTTATTGAAGAAGATGGAATTACTGAATGCGATTTGAAAGAAGCAGAGGAATACGAGAAGTTCCATAAAATTTATGATAGATTTTATGAGAACATAAAAGAGAATCTACATGCTCTCTATGAGCTTTAGACAAAAACTATATAAATTATTTAAAATCAGGAGGACTTTACAATGAAAAGAAGACTGGTAACAAAACTTATGATGGCAGCAGGCGTAGCAGCAATGGCAGTAACAACAATTCCGGCAAGTGTTTTTGCAGCTGAAGATGGTGGACAGACTTATGGAGTTACATATTGGTGTGAATCGGATTTCTTTAAAACAGTTGCAGATTCCATCACAGAAGAAGCAGAAGCTGATGGAAATAAAACAGTTGTAGTGGATGCTCAGCAGGACAGCGCAAAACAGATTCAGATTATTGAAGACTTTATTGCACAGGGTGTTTCAGCAGTATTTTTAAATCCAGTTGACAAAGATGCAATTGAACCTGCACTGCAGAAATTAGACGAAGCAGGGATTCCAGTAGTAAACTTTGATACTTCTGTATCTAATCTTGATCTGGTTGGTTCTTATGTTGCAACTGATAATTATCAGGCTGGTGCACTTTGTGCAGAAGCAATGATTGAAGATTTCCCGGATGGTGGAGAAATTGCAGTTCTTGATTATCCTGCAAACAATGCCTGCAACGATCGTGAACAGGGATTCCTAGATACAATTGAAGGAAAAGGATTTGATGTTGTGGCAACATTTGATGCAGAGGGAACTGTAGAAAAAGGACAGACAATCACAAGTGATATCATCCAGGCTAACCCAGATATAAAGGCAATCTTCTCCATTAATGACCAGGCTGGTATGGGGGCATATGCAGCACTTACGACAGCTGGAAAAGAAGTATATGTTTACGGTGTTGATGGTGCTCCAGAAGCTAAGAAAGTAATTGCTAAAGACAACAGCATTTATCGTATGACAGCAGCTCAGTCCCCGATTACAATTGGTAAAGAGTGCTATAAGGCAGCTAAAACTCTTATCGCAGGGGAAAAACCGGAAGAATTCGAAGTAGATGTACCTGCATTTGCAATTGATTCTTCAAATATTGATGAATATTTAGACGCTGACTGGCAGTAAATCTGAGCGGGTGCAGCGTAGGCTGCACCCATTTTTGCCCCATATAGAAAAAGGTGGGAAATGTTTGTTATTTAGAGGAGAAAATTTATGGCACATTTATTGGAAATGAAAAATATCTGTAAGTCTTTTTCCGGAGTTTCTGTGCTGAAGAACAATCACTTGGAACTGGAAGCAGGTGAGGTTCATGCTCTCTTAGGTGAAAATGGTGCCGGAAAATCTACATTGATTAAAATTCTCGGTGGAGTTTATACAAAAGACAGCGGACAGATTCTGGTTGATGGACAAGAAGTAGAAATTACAGGTGTTGAGAGCGCAAAAGAGCACGGAATTCGTATTATACATCAGGAACTGATGTTGATTCCAGATATGACAATTTCAGAAAATATTTTTATTGGACAGGAACCAAAAACAAAAGCAGGTACTGTCGATAAAAAGAAAATGAATGAAATGGCGCAGGGATTTTTGGATTCTATGCACCTTGATCTGAAATCAACTCAATTTATCCGAGATTTAAATATTGCACAGCAGCAGATGGTAGAAATTATTCGCGCTATTTCCTTTGGCGCAAAAATAATCGTTATGGATGAACCGACTTCATCTTTGACAGAAAATGAAGTAGATGCTCTTTTTGAGGCGATCAAAGCTTTAAAAGCAAAGAATGTTGGAATTATTTATATTAGTCATCGAATGGCTGAATTGGATGCAATCACTGATCGTATCACAGTTATGCGAGATGGTGAATATATCGATACAGTAGTTACAAAAGAGACCACACATGATGATCTGGTGGCGCTCATGGTTGGAAGAAAACTTGGAGATTTGTATCAGAAACATGAAAACTATTCAGATGATATTATTCTCAAGGTAGAAAAACTTGCTTCTGGAAAAGAAGTAAAAAATGTTGATTTTGAACTGAGAAGAGGAGAGGTTCTTGGGTTCTCAGGACTGGTTGGATCCGGACGAAGTGAAACAATGGAATGTATTTTTGGACTTCGTCATAAGGATAGCGGACATATTTATATTGAAAATAAAGAAGTTGATATTAAAAATGTAAAAACTGCAATAAATGCAGGAATCGGACTTGTTCCGGAAGACAGAAAGCAGTCAGGAATTTATCCGATCCAGGGAATACGTTTTAATGCAACGATTGAAATATTGGACAAATTTTTGAAAAAAGGCCGATATAACAGGAAGAAAGAAATTGAACTTGCCAGAAAATATGTTGATGAAGTTATGCAGACAAAATATTCCTCTATAGAGCAGGAAATAGGAAAGCTTTCAGGAGGTAATCAGCAGAAAGTTATTATCAGCAGATGGCTTCTGGTCACAGAAAAAATTCTTATTCTGGACGAGCCGACAAGAGGCATTGATGTAAAAACAAAATCAGATATTTATCATCTGATTGATGATCTGACAGCAACAGGTTTATCAATTATTTTCATATCTTCGGAGATGCCGGAGCTGATCAACATGTGCGATCGTATTGTGGTAATGAATCAGGGACACACCACAGGAATATTGAACAGAAATGAATTTAATCAGGAAAAAATTATGGCGTTTGCGACAAAGGAAATAGGGTGACGATTATGGAAAATAAAAACTGGAAAAATTTATCTGTAATACAGACAATTAAATCTAATATGGGTATTCTTGCGGGACTGGTTATTCTTTGCGTTGTATTAAGTTTTACAACCAGCAGTTTTGCAACAGTTACAAACTTATTTAATGTAGTCAGACAGATTACAATCAATTTGTTTCTGGCATGTGGAATGACTTTCGTAATTCTGCTTGCAGGAATTGATCTTTCTGTAGGATCAGTAATTGCGGTTTCAGGATGTATCAGTGCAGGACTCATTTCATGGAATGGACTTCCTGTTTATGTTGGTATCCTTGGAGGAATCCTTGCTGGAGTTGTAATTGGTCTTATTAACGGTTACATTGTTTCTTCTACAAATATTCCGGCATTTATCGTTACTCTTGCAATGATGAATATCGGTCGTGGTATTGCCCGTGTTTATACAAAGGCTCAGACAATTTCTGTTCTTGATGACAGCTATACTTTTTGGGGAATGGGTACTATCTTTGGAATTCCGATTCAGTTATATTGTATTGTTGCAGTAATTGCAGTTTCTTCTTTTATCCTTAATAAAACAAAATTAGGCCGTCATATTTATGCAGTTGGTGGTAATAAACAGGCTGCTGAATATTCTGGTATTAATGTAAAAAAGGTTACATTTTTCGTATTTGTATATAGTGCGTTACTTGCATCTTTAGCAGGAATCCTTACAGTAGGACGTACTTTTACTGCAATGATGACACTGGGAGACGGAGCTGAAATGGATGCGATTTCTGCAGTTGTTCTTGGTGGAACAAGTATGAACGGAGGTCGTGGTACCATCGCAGGAACTGTTATCGGTGCAATTGTAATCGGTGTTCTGAAAAATGGTATGAACCTTCTTGGTATTGACTCTTCCTGGCAGTATATTGTACAGGGTATTGTAATTCTGATTGCAGTTTATATTGACTGGTTTAAACAGACCGGATTCAAATTTTCCAGAAAAATAAAAGCCTGAATAAAAAAGGCAATGGAAAAGGAGATGATAGAAATGGAAAATTCAATTATACTGGAGGAAATTCTTGAAGAATTGACAGAAAATGCAAAACATATTTCTTCTTCTTCACTTGAAAAGTTTGCTAATGAGATTATTAAAGCTAGGCATATTTTTGTAGCAGGAGCTGGACGTTCTGGGTTTGTAGCAAGAGGGTTTGCAAATCGCCTGATGCATTTGGGGTTGGAAGTATTCTTTGTGGGAGAACCGACAACACCGGCAATTGAAAAAAAAGATCTTCTTATTATCAGTTCAGGTTCAGGAGAAACTGACAGTTTGATTGTTATGGCAAATAAAGCAAAAAAAGCAGGAGCATCTGTTGTGACAGTAACAATTCATCCGGAAGCTTCCATTGGCAAGGTATGTGAAAGCTGTATCGTAATTCCGGGTGCAACTCCAAAGAGTAACCTGGAAGATACAAGTGAATCTGCTCAGCCTATGGGAAATGCGTTTGAACAGATGAGTTGGATCGTTTATGACGCAGTTATTATGATTCTTATGAAGAAACTTGGAAAAACAGAAGAAGAAATGTTTAAGAATCATGCAAATTTAGAGTAGGTGGCATATATGGAGAAAAAGATTAAATTTGGCTGTGTGGCATGGGGACTTCCTGGTGGTGGATATTTTGGACCACAGATTGCAAAGGAAGCTGGACTGGATGGAATTCAACTTGAACTTGGAAGTTATGAATGGGGTTATCCGTTAGCTCAGAAACAGGTTCAGGAAGCGTATCTTGAAGAGGGAAACAGGTTAGGAATCGAATATCCGTCTATTGTTCTTAATGATGTGATGGATCATGAATTTATCCATGGAAAAGATACAGAGAATGGAAAGATCGCGTATGACCAGATGGAACTGGCAGTTCAGGTAGCGGCAGAAATGGGAATATCCAAGATCATGGTTCCAAACTTCCTTGGAAATCTGATTACAGAAGAATCTCATGTAGAAGCAACAAAGGATGCACTGAGATTTATCTGTGAAAAAGCGATTAGGAAAGATATTACTGTTATGACAGAAAATGCGCTGGATTATAAAGAACAAATTCAGCTGCTGAAAGAAATCCGTATGCCGAATCTGACAGTACACTTTGATACACAGAACTTCAAATTTAATTTTAATATGAACCAGTGTGAACAGCTTGAAGGTCTTTATCCGTATATGGATAGTCAGCTTCATGTAAAAGATGGTATCAATGAACCAGGCGGCTGTCTGCTGGGAGAGGGAAACACAGATTTCTTCCCTCAGATGGAAATCCTGAAAAAACATGGCTATGAAGGATGGATCATCATTGAGAATTATTATAACCTGCTTCCGTTGAGAAAATGTAATGAGCAGAATCAGATGCAAATTATAAATAAGGATTTGGAAACGCTGAGGACTGTATGGGGCGTTTGAGAAAAATAT
Source organism: Blautia sp. DFI.3.45 (assembly GCF_020593505.1). Taxonomy (NCBI): domain Bacteria; kingdom Bacillati; phylum Bacillota; class Clostridia; order Lachnospirales; family Lachnospiraceae; genus Blautia; species Blautia sp. DFI.3.45. The sequence goes on along the minus strand of NZ_JAJDMI010000027.1, from coordinate 40,572 downwards.
TTCTTGCATTTTGTAAATAGTTATGATATGATGCTGCTCAAAGAAAAGGGAGTAGCGGCCATCGTTATGAAGAACTGGACTTGTTTTTCCTATAAATGGTACATAAATGCGTCAGAACGGCAGATTAAGAATGCCCGCATTATGATATAATCGGCAAGACTTTTGTTTTAGACATTAAGAGAAGAGCTCATGTTATGTCTGAAATGAAAGTCTTTTTCTTTTCTTCAGAAATTTTTAGAAGCAAAAAATTTAATTATGTCAAATGGTGAAACGGAGGAGAAAAGTGAACGAAAGAGTAAATCCATTTAAAAAATTACAGAAGCCGGGAAAACATGTGAAACGTATTGTAATAGGAGCAGCAGGGTTGGTGATTATTGCAGGGCTTGCAGGAGATGCTACCTATCAGATCCAGGAGCAGGAACAGGCAGTATTGACAACTTTCGGAGTGCCGAAGGCAGTGGCAGAAACAGGACTGCATTTTAAGCTTCCTTTTATACAGAAAGTACAGAAAGTAAATACAACGATCCAGGGATTTCCTATTGGATATAGTATGGGAGATAATTCGGTGGTTGAGAATGAGGGCATTATGATTACCTCGGATTATAACTTTATTGATGTAGATTTCTTTGTTGAGTACAGAATTTTAGAACCGGTAAAATATCTTTATAATTCAGAGGAACCGGAAGATATTCTGAAAAATATTTCTCAAAGCTGTATCCGTACAGTAATCGCAAGTTATGATGTGGATGAAGTGCTTACCACCGGAAAAGGTGAGATCCAGAGTAAGATTAAAGAAATGATCCTGAAGCAGATGGAGGAACAGGATCTGGGGATTCAGCTTGTGAATATCACAATCCAGGATTCAGAACCACCCACACAGGAGGTTATGAAAGCATTTAAAGCAGTAGAAACTGCCAAGCAGGGAAAAGAAACTGCTTTGAATAATGCCAATAAATACAGAAACGAAAAGCTTCCGGAGGCTGAGGCAGAAGCAGACCAGATCATTCAGGATGCTGAGGCGCAGAAGCAGGTAAGGATTAATGAAGCAGAAGCTGAGGTTGCACGTTTTAATGCCATGTATGAGGAGTATGTCAAGAATCCGGAGATCACAAAGAAGCGTATGTTCTATGAGGCAATGGAAGATGTGCTGCCGGGAATGAAGATTGTGATTGATAATGGAGATGGAGTGCAGAAGGTTCTGCCGCTAGATTCTTTTACAGGGAACAGTTCAGAGAATCCGGCAGAGACACTGAACACGGATCCTGCTCAGGACACACAAGATTTAAATGATTCTGAGAACGAATAAAGAAATGACAGAAAATATTTCATATAAAAAGTGTTTTGGTAAATGAAATACGAAAGATAGAGATATAATTTGGAAAGGACTAATTTATGAAAGGTAAGAAAATTGGAATATTAATTGGTGTGTCTGCAGTGGTTGTAGCTGTCGGAGCGTCGGTAACAGTAACTCAGCAAAATGAATATAAGCTGATCCGTCAGTTTGGTAAGGTTGACAGGGTGATCAGCTCATCGGGAATCAGTTTTAAGATTCCATTTATAGAGAGTACACAGTCATTGCCAAAGGAAACACTGCTGTATGATCTGGCAGCATCTGATGTAATTACAAAAGATAAGAAAACGATGATCAGCGACAGCTATGTTCTCTGGAAAATCAGCGACCCGCTTAAATTTGCACAGACATTAAACTCTTCTGTGGAAAGTGGTGAAAGCCGAATTAATACTGCTGTGTATAATGCCACTAAAAATGCGATCAGCAGTATGTCACAGGATCAGGTGATCACAAGCCGTGACGGAGAACTGTCTGATATGGTTATGGAGGCAATAGGAACAAACATGGATCAGTATGGAATTGAGCTTCTTAAATTCGAAACCAAGCAGCTGGATCTGCCGGATGATAATAAGGAAGCTGTGTATGAACGAATGATATCTGAACGAGATAATATTGCAGCGACTTACAAGGCAGAGGGAAACTCTGAAGCAAAGGTGATTCGAAATAAAACCGACAAAGAAGTAGCAATCCAGATTTCTGATGCTAAAAAACAGGCAGAGATCCTGGAGGCGGAAGGGGAGCAGGAATATATGAAAATTCTTGCGCAGGCTTATGGAGAAGAGGACAGAAGTGAGTTTTATTCATTTGTGAGAAGCCTGGATGCGCTGAAGACATCTATGAAAGGTGAGGACAAAACAGTGATACTGTCTGCAGATTCACCGATCGCTCAGATCTTTGAAGGAAAATAAAAGAAAGTAACAATAATACACTCTAATTTTTCACCAAATAAATGGAAGATAGACATAGAAGATAAGGAATGTTATAATTTTTTTACAAAGAAATCCTGAAGCAAAAAATGTAAGTACAATCTGGAAATAATATACAGAGAAAACGGAGGGATAGAAAATGCTGACATGTATCAGATCAAAACGGCAGAGAGATGCAGCGGAGTATGCTTTACGAACTATTCAGTCATCATGCATAAGGCCTTATATTAAGACAATATATCTGTATGGCAGTTGTGCACGGGGAGAAGAGAAATATAGCAGTGATGTTGATCTGTTTCTGGAACTGTCAGAGTCATTCCGCTCCCGGCCGGAACTTAAAAAATATCTTTATCTTCTAAAATCAGAAGTATCCTCTGAGGAATTGGATGATGCAGAAACGGATCTGAAAATTGTAGTTGGCGATGACTGGAAAAGAAACAAAATGCTGTATTATACAAATGTGCGAAAGGAAGGAATTCAGATATGGCCTTGAACAGTTATTTTGATTTTGCAGAAAATGATTTTCAATATTTTAAGGTCTCTTATGATGCGGGGATAGTGGCAAATATGATGGGTGCCATGGCACAGGGAATATGCGAAAAATATATGAAGCATCTGATCTCAGAATACTATAAACCGGATGATGCTATGCAACAGAAAGATTTTGAAAATATTTTGCGTACACATAGTCTGAACAGACTGATGAAATTTCTAAAAGGAAATATGGGAGCAGAGTTTTCAAAAAATACGCAGACACATATGAGAATGATAGATGGTTTTTATTTTTCAACCAGATATCCTGGTGACGATAGCATAGAGATAGATGGTGATGATGTGGAAACCTGTAATGATGCAATAGAATTGTGCAGAACAGAAGTTTTAGAGTTAGAACGAGAATTAAAAAAGTGTGAGGTATAAACAGAAATTACGTTACGTAACACAGAAAATCTACTATGAATATCGTTGATACTGTATTTGAAATGAAAGACGGCAAGATCTCATGAGCCTGATCTCAGAGAATAGAAAAGAGGCTGTTACACTAATTGCTTATGTAGTGTGACAGCCTTGTGTATTGTGAACTGAGAATTTGTTACTGAAACGTAAGGAATAAATTTTCAAAAGTAGTGTTGATGTGTCGAAAACTATTGATTGACGGAACAGCATGCGTTTGTTACACTGAATTTATATATCTGAGTTCCAGACCAGCCGGTCATCTATTTCCCTTTATGAAAGCATGTACGAAAGATAAAGATTATCCGATTTATGATATTTGTACAAATTGGGTATTCAAACATTGTTACCGTATGTTAGAATAGAAGTGAGGTATCTAATGAATAATACGATATTTGATGATGTATTTCGTACAATGATTGAGAAAATGCCATATCTGGCAGTACCTTTGATTAATGAAGTATTCCATACTTCTTATCCGGAGAATGTACCGATTGTGCAGTTGCGCAATGAACATCAGCAGGAAAACGGAGAGATTATCACGGATTCCTGTTTAAAGATTGCTGGTAAATTGTATCATATTGAATGTCAAAGTGTAGACGATACAACTATGGCAATTCGTATGATAGAATATGATTTCTCCATAGCAATCGAAAATGCACAGAAACAGGGACGCAAATACAGGATGGATTTTCCAAAGTCCTGCGTATTATATTTGAGAAGCGGAAAGAATACGCCGGATTTTCTGGAGATAGAGATGGTGCTTCCGGATGAGAACATAGTACATTATCGGGTTCCGACAATGAAACTGGAGACATATACGAGAGACAGTATTTTTGAAAAAAATTTACTGATGCTTCTGCCGTTTTATATTATGCGATATGAAAAGGATATTCATGAAATGAGTGAGAATCCGGAAATGTTCCAGAGTTTGCTAAATGACTATGAGGAAATCCGGATAAATCTGGAAAGAGAACTTTCAGGAGCAGATAAGACGGCTTTATACATGAATTTAAATAAACTGATCATAAAAATAGCGGACTATATATGTCAGAATGAAAAGACAGTCCGGAAAGGAATAGGTGAGATTATGGGTGGAAAAGTTCTTGAACTGGAATCTGAAAGGCTTGAACGGCTTCAAAAAGAGGCGGAAGCAGAGGCAAAAGCAATTGGAGAAGCAAGGGGCAGAGCAATTGGAGAAGCAAGGGGCAGAGCAATTGGAGAAGCAAAGGGCAGAGCAATTGGAGAAGCAATCGGCGAAGAACGGTTAAGCACTTTGCTTAATCGTTTGATTATGGATGGAAGAAGTGCAGAAATACAGTCTGTTGTGACAAACGCAGAGACTCGAAAACGGTTATATAAGGAATATGGAATTCTGTCAGAATAGATATTAAATAAAACTATAGTATTACTTTTTATATGTGAGTTAAGGGATGAAATTTTAGAGATAAAATGCAACTTGACGAACGATATGAATGTGGATATAATAGGTTCAGAAATAAAAAAATTGGAATTTTTAACCGGATTTGACCGGCCCTGATATCGCTAAGGAGGAACATGTTATCATGAAAATCGGAAATGATATTTATTATGTAGGTGTAAATGATCATCAGATAGATCTGTTTGAAGGCCAGTATGTAGTGCCAAACGGTATGTCCTATAACTCATATGTGATCATGGATGAAAAGATTGCAGTTATGGATACCGTAGATGCTAATTTCAAAGATGAATGGCTTGAAAATGTAGCCAGAGTTCTGGACGGTGCGAAACCGGATTATCTGGTAGTACAGCATATGGAGCCGGATCATGCCGCAAATATCGAGAACTTCATGAAAGCATATCCTGACACAACCGTAGTTGCAAATACCAAGACCTTCACTATGATGGGAAATTTCTTCAGAAACCTGAATCTGGACGGAAAGAAACTGGTGGTTGCAAACGGTGACAGTCTGACACTTGGAAAACATGTGCTGACTTTCGTATTTGCACCAATGGTTCACTGGCCGGAGGTTATGGTTACCTATGACAGCACTGATAAGGTTCTGTTCTCAGCAGACGGTTTCGGCAAATTCGGAGCACTTGACGTAGAAGAAGACTGGGACGGCGAAGCACGTCGTTACTATATCGGAATCGTTGGAAAATACGGTGCACAGGTTCAGAAGCTTCTGAAAGCTGCCGCAACTCTGGATATCCAGACAATCTGTCCGCTTCATGGTCCAATCCTCACAGAGAACCTGGGACATTACATTGAGAAATATGATATCTGGTCCTCCTACAAAGTAGAGAGCGAAGGTGTTGTGATCGCCTATACATCTGTTTACGGAAACACAAAGAAAGCAGTAGAACTTCTGGCACAGAAACTGGAAGAAAAAGGATGCCCGAAAGTAACTGTATTTGACCTTGCAAGAGATGACATGGCAGAAGCAGTGGAAGATGCTTTCCGTTACGGCAAGCTGGTACTTGCCACAATTACATACAACGGAGATATTTTCCCGTTTATGCGTACCTACATAGAGAACCTTACAGAACGTAGCTACCAGAACCGTACTATCGGTCTCATCGAAAACGGAAGCTGGGCACCTGCAGCAGCAAGAATCATGCAGGGAATGTTTGAAAAGAGTAAAAATATCACATGGCTTGAAAATAATGTAAAGATCACTTCTTCCTTAAGCGAAGCAAACGAAGCAGAGATTGAGGCTATGGCAGAGGAACTTTGCAAATAATTGATAATTGTAAACAGCAGGATCGAAAGATTCTGCTGTTTTTCAGAATAAGATAAACCCGGTTACTGAGAACGGAGTGCACAAGTAACTAAACCCGTAAGAGAAAGGCAGGAACAAAACATGACAGTAGCAGAAGTTGTAAAAAAAATGGTAGAGTATTCCAAGGGAGATCTTCATGACATCAGCCATTTCATGAAAGTATACGCATATGCAAAAACAATCGCAGAAGGCGAAAATCTGTCACCGGAGCAGCAGAAGCTGGTGGAGGTGACTGCGGTTGTCCACGACATTGCCTGCCCTCTCTGCAGAGTAAAATACGGAAATGCCAACGGCAAACATCAGGAAGAAGAAAGTGCGGCACTGCTAGAGGAATTTTTCGCAGATTCAGATCTGCCGAAAGAATTTGTAGATCGTGTTTCTTATATTGTAAGTCATCATCATACAATAACCGGAATCGATGGTATTGATTATCAGATTATGATAGAGGCAGATTATCTGGTAAATGCAGATGAGAGTAATTTTTCCGGAAACAATGTGAGAAACATGCTGGAAAAAGTATTCAAAACAGAGACAGGAAAATTCCTGCTCCAGTCTATGTATCAGAAGAGATTGAATGCTGAAGAATAAAAGGAAAACATTAAGAAAGATTATGAGTGATAAAAACCGGTGCAGAAATGTGCCGTTTTTTTTTGTGGGAAAATTCAGGGCTTATAATTTGTTTGTATTACAATTATATGCGGATGAGAGGTTATAATAAATATAAAAAATCTCACACCTGAAAATTTAGTTAAAAGATATGAAACTTTTCTTTATATTTCCCCATCTAATAAGTGTAAAACAAAACAACAAAGCTTCATTCGAATGAAACATATTTGTAAAAACATAAGAGCTACTGGACATGAAGTAAACAGTAACACATAAAACTTTAAGCAAGGAGGATCAGCATTTGATACAGTTGGTAAAACGCTCCATCTCAGGAGATGCGGATGCATTTCTGGAACTGATGGAAAAGAATTCTCTGGCAATGTACAAGGTGGCAAGGGGAATCCTGGATAATGATGAGGATGCCGCAGATGCCATACAGGATACCATACTTACCTGCTTTGAAAAAATACATACACTGAAGAATCCGGAATATTTCAAAACCTGGATGATCCGTATCCTGATCAATGAATGCAATAAAATCCACAGACACTACAAAAATTTCAGCAGAGCCGAAGAACTTCCGGAAGTCCCCGGACAGGATATGTCCATTGAGGAATTTGAGTTCAAGGAAATGCTTGGAATGTTGGACGAATCCTACAGGATCATACTGGTTCTGTATTATGTAGAGGGATTTCGGATCGCAGACATTGCTTCTATATTAAATATGAATGAAAACACCGTAAAAACCAGACTGGTCAGAGCCCGTATGCAGCTAAAGCAGGAATATACTTCAGCAGAAGATAATATTCAGAAGAAGAGACTGCAGCAGAAAAAAAAGAAAAACAGAGAATTCACAGGTATAGCAGAAGGTTTGCAGAATATCAGAATGAAAATCTGAGAACAGGATCAGTAACAGCAGGAAACATAACAGTAAGTTCAAGAAAGGAATGAAGTGATCATGGCGAAGAAGTTGGATTTTGATAAAGAAAAGAATAACAGAAATGACAATGTGATAGAGGAAATCATGCAGGCAGATTTTCCGTTGCCAAAGCAGGCAGAAGATGCAAAAAACGAAGCATTTTCCAGAATCAGAGAAATGGCAGCAGCTTCTGGACATACGGAAAATACAGAGAATATGGTGCAAAGATTACAGGAGAAATCAACAGAAAAATCAACAGGAAGTTCCGGAAAGAAATCAGCCGGAGAAGCAAAATCGCACAAGAAATTTAAGGCAGTATACAAAACAGCTTTGGGACTGACTGCAGCTGCAGCTGTATTTTCAACAGTATGTATCACAAATCCGGCATTTGCAGAGAACATCCCTCTGGTTGGAAATGTATTTAAGCAGCTCGGTAATTCCATGGGATTTTATGGCGATTATTCGAAATATGCAAAGCAGTTGACAGATTCTGCAGAAGATGGAGAGTTGGCAGATACTGATGAAAGTCAGGAGGACGGAGGTAATCCTCAAAGTGCTCAGGCTGAGGATCAGAATACAACAGAAAATAACAATGCAGATAAAACGAAAGACAATGAATCATACAGTAAAACAGTAGATGGAACAACTGTCACGCTTTCAGAAGTATACTGTAATGAAATGGCTCTGTACTTGTCCATGACAATCCATACAGAGGATAAATTTCCGGATACATTCATTACACCTGATGGAAAACCCAATATTAAGCTCAGCGAGAATTCTACAGTGAAATATGATTACATGGATGAAAAAAGTAATCTGTTCAATGCTTATCTGGATGGAAAAATGCTGGATGATAACACCTATGCAGGAGTTTTGCGTATTCCTGTAGAAGATATGACAGTGGATGAGGCAGGATGGACAAAATTTTATGAGGTGCGTAATGCATTTTTCAAAGAAAAAGGGATTGATGTAGATTCTGAGGATTTTAGTTTTGACAAGTTAGCCCAGACACTGGGAATGGATGAATACAGTGATGAGAAGCTTCCTCAGGTGGGAGGTCCGGCAATCAGCGATTATGTCAAAGACATAAAAGTACCTGACAGGTTTACCATGGAGATGGATCTGAAAGATATTGTGGGTACTCTTCCGGATGACCAGGATACCACTCCGGATATCCCTCAGGATCTGTGGGATGAATATAATCAGAAAATGGCAGAGCATGGAATCAGCACAGATGATGCAGATTATGAAAGCCTGACAGAAGAGCAGAAGAATCTGGAACATCAGTTTTTCACTGAGATGTGGAATGAGTATTATGAACGATATCCTGAGGCAAATGAAGGTAATAACAGATATAACTCATGGACACTGAAGGGTGACTGGAAGTTCAACGTAGATGTAGAGAAAAATACTTCTGATACGGTTGAAAAGGATGTAAATGTGGTGGATGAAAATGGAGACGGCGTTCTCTCCATTACGAAAACACCATTTGAAATTACTATGAAAATGCAGGATCCGGAAACAAAATATGTTGCTGTTATGCTGGATGCCAATGGAGATATACTGCCAGATGGCGGAGTGGCAAACGGTAATGCGGGCACCTATGCAATACAGGACAGGGATATTTCAACAGTATATATCTATCTTTGTGATTACTATGAGTATATGGATGAGCTGAAAGGCTACTACTGGTCCGATGACTACGAAGAAAAAGCAAAGACCAAGACCTTCAAACAGCTCCTGGATGAGCGGGCAGTTGCCGATACAGAAGTACATTTTGATACAGATAAATAATGATATAAAGCTCCTTTTTGCCCTTGATATCAGATGATAAAGTCCCGTAACTGAAACAGCATCTTCACAATTTTCTGCAGAAAGATGCTGTTTTAGTTATTTTGATAAAAAAAGGTCAGAAAAACAGTAGAATCTGAGCCGAGTTAATGTTACAATGTAGGCGTCTCAAAAAAAGAGTGCAGAAGGGAGCCAAAACAAAATGGACTACGCAAAAGAATCTTTAAAAATGCATTATGACTTAAAAGGTAAAATTGAGGTTGTATCAAGAGCCAAAGTAGATTCCAAAGATGCTTTAAGCCTTGCTTACACACCGGGTGTTGCTCAGCCTTGTCTGGAGATTCAGAAGGATGTAAACAAGAGCTATGATCTGACAAGACGTTGGAATACAGTTGCTGTTGTAACAGACGGAACCGCGGTACTTGGACTGGGAGATATCGGACCGGAAGCAGGTATGCCTGTTATGGAAGGTAAATGTGTACTCTTTAAAGAATTTGGCGGTGTAGATGCGATTCCGCTCTGCGTCCGCAGTAAAGATGTTGATGAGATCGTTAAGACAGTAAGCCTCCTGGCAGGATCCTTTGGAGGAATCAATCTTGAGGATATTTCCGCACCAAGATGCTTTGAAATCGAAAAGAAACTGAAAGAATGCTGTGATATTCCGATCTTCCATGACGATCAGCACGGAACAGCAGTGATCACACTTGCAGGTGTTATCAATGCGCTGAAACTGGTTGGCAAGAAGCTTGATGAAGTGAAGATCGTTACTTCCGGAGCAGGTGCTGCAGGTATCGCTATCATCAAACTGTTAATGTCCATGGGACTTAAAAACGTAATCATGACAGACAGAAAGGGTGCAATCTACGAAGGCAGAGAAGGATTAAACCCGATTAAAGAAGAGATGGCTAAGATTACAAACTTCAACAAAGAGAAAGGTACTCTTGCAGAAGTGATCAAAGGCGCAGACATCTTCATCGGTGTATCCGCACCTGGAACACTGACACAGGATATGGTCCGCTCAATGGCAAAAGATCCTATCATCTTTGCATGTGCAAACCCGGTACCTGAAATCTTCCCTGACGAAGCAAAAGCAGCAGGCGCAGCAGTGGTATCCACAGGACGTTCTGATTACCCGAACCAGGTAAACAACGTACTCTGCTTCCCGGGACTTTTCCGTGGTGTACTGGACGCAAGAGCATCAGATGTTAACGATGAAATGAAAGTTGCAGCAGCATATGCAATCGCAGGTCTGGTAAGTGACGAAGAATTAACAGCGGAATATATTCTTCCGGCAGCATTTGACCCACGCGTAAAAGACGCTGTAGCTAAAGCTGTAGCAGAAGCAGCAAGAAAATCAGGCGTAGCAAGAATCTAAGCAAATAGAATAATGAAGCCCTCTGTTTTCATGTGAGCAGCATGCAGACGGAGGGCTTTTTTGTGTTATAGGAAATTACTCCGTAATGTTCCTATAACACAAAAAGGCCCTCCGGGCAGGATCGCACTGCGACGGAGAGGAATTATGTCGCTGAAGCGACCCGCCGCAGTCGGAGAATCCTGCGAGCAGGATTCTTTTACATAATATCCAATCTGACCTCTAAAAAATTCAAAAAATTGGTCATTGAAATAATGACACATTTCGCGTATGATAACTTCAACATATTGATGCGTCAATATATAAAAAATCTGATAGTGAGAATCAAACAGGCAATCTGGCTTATTGATATGGGCCTTCTATCAGATCATATGAGAGGGGACAGTTATTATGAATACTCAGAACAGCACAATTACAAAACTTGCAGAGACAGCTCTTATGGCTGCGTTATGCTATGTATCTTTTACATTCCTGCAGATTAAGATTCCTGTACCGGGCGGTGATGCAACATCCATCCATATTGGAAATGCATTCTGCGTACTGGCAGCACTTCTGATCGGCGGTGTATACGGCGGATTATCCGGTGCCATCGGAATGGGAATCGCAGACCTGATGGATCCTGTATATATCACAGGCGCACCAAAGACATTTGTACTGAAATTCTGTATTGGCCTGATCACAGGTCTGGTAGCACATAAGATTGCAAAGATTAATGAAAGTACAGATAAGAAATATGTTTTCAAATGGAGTGTGATTGCTTCTGTAGCAGGTCTTGCATTTAATGTTGTGGCAGATCCGATCGTAGGATATTTCTACAAACAGTATATTCTCGGACAGCCTCAGGAACTGGCACAGGCACTTGCAAAAATGAGTGCTGTAGCGACATTATTCAATGCAGTTGTTTCTGTGATCCTGGTAGCAGTGATCTACAATGCAGTACGTCCGGTACTGATCAAAAGTCATCTGCTTACAGTTACCGGTAAGAAAAAAGAACAGGCAGCATAAACGGATACAAAATGAATAAGACATAATAAAACAGCATTTCGGGTGCAGAACCTGAAATGCTGTTTTATTATGTTGTAGAAAATTGCTCAGTAATGTTCCTGTAACATGATAAAGCTCTCCGGGCAGGATTAAGATGCATTATTTATAAGGACTGCTATAAGAAGATAGAAGATAGAAGATTGACATGACTTCACTCAGAAAACTAACTGATGTAATTGAGACTTCTGGTTATAGAAAGTCAAAATAGTATAAAAATTAGTCAAAATTTCAGAGGAGATTCCTGAATAATCGAGATATAATCAAATTACTGTAAAAAAATTGCTGCAAAAGACAAGAGTTTTTCTTGCTTCAGAAAATTTTTCTGTATAATCAATTGTGCAGGCATATAAAGAAAAACATTTAAAGAAAAACATTTAAAGGAGGATTTTTATAATGGGAATGCCATCATGGTTAGAAAACATCGTATTTTATGAAATTTATCCACAGACTTTTCTGGATACAGATGGGGACGGGATCGGAAATATCCAGGGAATCATCCGCAAACTGGATTATATCAAGAACTTAGGATGTGACGGAATCTGGTTAAATCCGTGTTTTGCTTCTCCGTTTTATGATGCAGGTTATGACGTGGCAGATTACAAGAAAGTAGCTCCGCGTTACGGAACAAACGAGGATTTAAAAGAACTGTTCCGGAAAGCTCATGAAAAAGGAATGAAAGTCCTGCTTGATCTCGTACCGGGACATACTTCTACAGATCATGAATGGTTCAGAGAATCCTGTAAAGCAGAGAAAAATGAATATACAGACCGTTATGTATGGACCGATGATATATGGGATGATTTCAAAGATGTAGGAAGTATCACAGGAAGTATTCGAGGATTTTCAGACAGAAATGGCTGCTGTGCAGTAAACTTTTTCTCTGTACAGCCAGCTCTGAACTTTGGCTTCGCAAGATGTGACAAAGAATGGCAGCAGCCAATGGACGCACCGGGACCTATGGCGACCAGAGAAGCGATGAAAGATGTTATGCGTTTCTGGATGTCTATGGGATGTGACGGATTCCGTGTAGATATGGCCGGATCTCTGGTAAAGAATGATGATGATCAGGAGGGAACGATTGCATTATGGCAGGATTTCCGTAAATTTATGGATGAAGAATTTCCGGAATGTGCGCTTCTTTCAGAATGGGGCGAACCGGGACATTCATTAAGAGGCGGATTCCATATGGATTTCCTTCTTCATTTCGGGCCATCTCATTATCTTGACCTGTTCCGTGTAGAAGAACCATATTTCTCCAGAAGAGGAAAAGGAGATATCTCTGAATTTGTCAAAACTTATGAAGAAAACTATGCAGCTACCAACAGAGAAGGACTGATCTGCATTCCATCCGGAAACCACGATATGGTCCGTATTAAAGAAACTCTGGATGATGAAGAAATCAAGATCGCATTTGCATTTCTGTTATCTGTACCTGGTGCACCTTTCATCTATTACGGTGATGAAATCGGTATGAAATATCTCTCAGGAATCAAATCTGTGGAGGGTGGTTTCAACCGCACAGGATCCAGAAGCCCAATGCAGTGGGATCACAGCGCAAATGCAGGATTCTCAAGCTGCAAACCAGAGGAACTTTACATCCAAATCGATCCTGATGAAGACCGTCCGACAGCAGAGGACGCACTTGCGGGAAAGAATAGCCTGTATGATGAAGTAAAGAAACTGATCGCAGTAAGAAAAGAACATCAGGCATTACAGAATACAGCACCTATGGAATTTGTATATGTAAAAGAATCTGCATACCCGTTAGTATACAAAAGAACCGGAAAAGATGAGACGATTTATATTGTACTCAACCCATCCGGACAGGATGTGGAATGTGATGCACAGATTCCGCAGCATGCGCAGTCAGTCTATTCCAATAATGGAGAAGCAGCTTATGCAGATGGTAAATGGAAAGTACCGGCAGCATCCGCTACATTTTTAAAAGTAGAAAATTAAAAAAAAACGGCAAAAGAGGAAGCAAGACTTCCGGCTTTTGCCGGTTTTATTATGTTATAAGATATTACTCCGTAATGTTCTGAACAGGAGCCTTTTATCTGTCTGGTGAAAGGAAAGAATTGCAAGTTATAGGACGCAACCCAAAGAGTATGCACTTTTTTGACCTCAAAGTAGCACTTTTTTGGACATAGTGTAATAAGATAGAAAAAATAAATTGTGCATATTTAACAAATGACGAAAAAGAAAGATAAAAAAATTCAAACTTATGCGAAAAAGGTATTGCTATTTCAGAAACAAAGTGGTATTATACAACTATCAAAAAACCTTATGCGCAAAAGGTAAAAAGAAACAGTTAAAAAAATGACGAGGTGACGAAAATGAAGAAAAAAGTATTTGCAACACTTTTAGCAGTATCTATGATCGCATCAATGGTTCCGGCAGCAGTATCCGTACAGGCAGCAGACGGTGACAGTATTCGTCTTGTAAACGGTAAGATCGAAGTTGACGCTCAGCTGAAGAAATTAGCTGAAATGTATGAGAAAGAAACAGGAACTAAAGTAGAAATCGAATCCATGGGCGGCGGAATCGATATCCAGGGTACTCTGAAAGGATACTATCAGTCAGATAATATGCCTGACATCTTCGTAAACGGTGGTGCTACAGACTTCGCTAACTGGACAGACCTTTTAGTAGATATGAGTGATCAGGAATGGGCTTCTGACACAGATGCAGCTTATGTTGATGAAAAGCAGGGTACAATCGGTTTCCCATATACAACAGAAGCAATCGGTCTTGCTTATAACAAAGACATCCTTGACAAAGCAGGAATTGATCCTTCTACATTAACAGGTCCTGATGCAATCAAAGAAGCATTTGAGACAATTGATTCCAAGAAAGATGAGCTTGGACTGACAGCAGTTGTAGGTTATGCAGCAGAACCAGTTAACCTTTACTGGTCAACAGGTAACCACTTATTTGGAAACTATCTGGATTCAGGTCTTGACAGAGATGACACTACTTATATTGATATGCTCAATGATGGCGGTAAGGTTGACGAAGATCGTTTAACAGATTTCGCTAACTTTGTAGGTCTTCTGAATCAGTATTCAGATCCGGCACTTCTTGTATCCGGTACATATGATCAGCAGATCCTTAACTTCTCATCTGGTAAATATGCATTCGTTACTCAGGGCTCCTGGATCGGTGCAACTATGACAGGTGATGATGCAGATGCTTATAAAGAAGCTGGTAATTTCGAAGTTGGTATGATTCCATACGCATTTGAAGATGGAATTGATACAATCCTTACAAACTCTCCATCCTGGTGGTCAGTATATAAAGATGGTAATGTAGAAGCAGCAGAAGCATTCCTTCAGTGGCTGACAACAGATGAAGCTCAGGAAGTTCTTGTTAAAGAAGCTGGTTTCGTAAGCCCGTTCAAGTCCTGCACAATCGTTGGTGATGATCCATTTGCTCAGACAATCACTGATTATGTATCTGCTGGAAAGACATCTGCTTGGCATTGGTTAGAGCAGAAAGAAGGACTTGCACAGAACTATACAGGTCAGGTATTTGCTGACTATGCATCTGGCAGCCTTGATGAAGCCGGATTCGTTAAGACACTGGAACAGGTTATCCAGGGTGCATACGCAAACTAATAATTGAAACTTATGGGCGGCGCTTATGTTGCCGCCCACTTTTATTTGCGCTGCATACCTGAGTAAAGGTCCGGCAGACCTTTATTCAGGTACGCAAAAAAGTCTAAGACACATTGATTTTTGCTTTGAAATAAAAAATAGGAAGGATGAGGCAAAATGAATACAAACAGTGCTAGTAAAAAAGCAATTTCCATGGTATGCTTGATCGCCGGTATTATTTTACTGGCAGCATCATTGATCCAGGATATTTCCGGAAGCGGAGCTGGCTGGAGAGGTCCGGCGCTGATCATTGGTGCAATCGGCATTTTACTGGGAATGTATTTATTCCCGACATTAAAACATCACAGAAGCATCGTTAACTTTATATTTGTATTTCCATTGTTATTTACATTTGTAGTAACAGTTATTATTCCATTATGCCTTGGTGTGTTTTATTCCTTTACAGACTGGAATGGAATCAAGATGACAGGATTTGTAGGATTTACAAACTATAAGGCAATGTTCAATGAACCAAGTTTTCTCTGGTCACTGATCATCACAATTCTGTTTGTAGTTCTGAACATGGTTCTGGTAAACGTAGTAGCGTTTATGCTGGCCTTACTCTGTACCTCTAAGGTTAAGGGACTCTCATTCTTCAGAGCTTCCTATTTCCTGCCAAACCTGATCGGTGGTATCGTACTTGGTTATGTATGGCAGTTCGTATTTAATAACGTACTGATCAAGATGACAAATAATATTTCACTTCTGTCAAAGACAAACACAGCTATGATGGCTATCATCGTTGTTTATATCTGGCAGTATGCAGGTTATATCATGCTGATCTATGTAACAGGTCTGACACAGGTACCTAAAGATGTACTGGAAGCATCTCAGATCGATGGCGCAAATGCTGTTACAACATTATTTAAGATCAAGATTCCGATGATCGCAGCTACAATTACAATCTGTACATTCCTTACCTTAACATCTGCATTCAAACAGTTCGATGTTAACATGGCTCTGACAAATGGTACAGGTTCTGTCACAAGTTTCTTCGGAAACTATCTGACAAACGGTACTCAGATGCTGGCTCTGAATATTTATAATACAGCGATCTCCAAGAACAATTATGCACTTGGTCAGGCGAAAGCTATTCTGTTCTTCATTATCCTGGCTGCTGTATCTATTATTCAGGTTAGAATTTCCAATAAGAAGGAGGTTGAAATGTAATGGTTACGAAGAAAACTCCAAAGGTAGTGCTTACAGCTGTTGCGATTGTTATCGCAGCGTACATATTATCTCCTTTCTATCTGGTACTTATTAATACATTTAAGAATGCAAACGGTATTGTTGCCAACCCTGTAAGCTTTGCAGGTGCAAGCTTTGCACAGTTTAAGACAAATATTTCAAACGTTGTCAACAACTCTAACTTCAGTTTCTGGAGTGCATTCGGAACATCTGCGATCATTACAGTTGTTTCCCTTGTATTACTTGCTTTATTCGGCGGTATGGCTGCATGGGTTATCTGCCGTAACAAGACAAAATGGTCTACGGCTATTTACATGACATTTATCGCATCCATGACAATTCCTTTCCAGGTAGTTATGCTTCCTCTGGTTTCTACATTCCGTGATGTAGGTAAATTCCTTGGAATCAATATGCTTCAGTCTATTCCTGGTATTGTATTTGCATACTGTGGATTCGGTGGTGCTATGACAGTATTTATCTTAACTGGTTTTATTAAAGGTATTCCATATGAACTGGAAGAAGCAGCAGCGATTGACGGATGTTCTCCTGAGGGAACTTTCTTCCGTATTATCCTCCCGCTTCTGAAACCGGTTATTGTTACCGTTACTATTCTGAATGGTATGTGGATCTGGAACGATTACCTTCTTCCTTCTCTGATGTTAGGACAGAATGGTAAGGTTAAGACTCTTCCGGTTGCTGTACAGGCGTTTGTTGGTTCTTATGTAAAACAGTGGGATCTGATCCTTACTGCAGCACTCCTGGCAATGATTCCGATGATCATCGTATTCCTGATTGCTCAGAAGCAGATTATGAATGGTATGGTTGAGGGTGCTATTAAATAGGCTTGCAAATACTTTTTTGAAAAGGCTGTCGTTTTCCTCACTTATTGGGGACGGCAGCTTTTTTATGGCTTCAAAGGGGACGCGAAGAAAAATAAATGTTTTGAACCACGGCTGCGGGGGCAGGAACTCTAAGCCTTTGGAAATTTGCTAAAACCATGCCAGAAAAATTCAAACTCGCTTCGCTCAGACAGTGAATTTTTCTGACATAACGCAAATTCCCAAAGACTAAGAGTTGCTACACCCCCTGTAGATGTGGTTAAAAACATTTATTTTTCTTCGCTGTGAACTGGCTGGGACTGTGAATGATAGTATGGAAGTGTGTTATCGGATATGGAGTGGAGAAAAAACGGAATAGAAAATGGTAGTATAAATTTTACAGATATGGGCTTGAAATGTTGGGGCTTTTATAGTAATGTAGGTGATACAACGCTTAAGGCGAGGGCTGTCTCGGGACAGTCTGTTTTTGTGAAGAAGGATGAGGAAAAGTTTTATGGAGAGGACGAAAGAAAGGTCATCGTTTCGTAAGAAGTTTATCGGTGACAGGAAGTTTTATATGATGGTTCTGGCTGTGGCTGTTCCGATCATGATTCAGAATGGAATTACGAATTTCGTGAGTCTGCTGGATAATATTATGATCGGGCGGATCGGTACGGAGCAGATGTCGGGGGCTTCCATTGTGAATCAGTTGATTTTTGTCTATAATCTGTGTATTTTCGGAGGGGTGTCCGGAGCGGGTATTTTCACGGCGCAGTATTTTGGACAGAAGGATCACGAGGGTGTGAGGCAGACATTCAGGTATAAGTTCTGGATGGCTGTGATTCTGACGATTGGAACGATTTTGCTGTTTTTTACTGTTGGAGAGAATCTGATCAGTATGTATCTTCAGGGAGAGGGTACTGCGCAGCAGATCGCAGATACGCTTAAGTATGGAAAACAGTATCTGGATATTATGCTGTTGGGATTGCCGCCGTTTATGATGGTGCAGATTTATTCCAGTACTCTGAGAGAGTGCGGAGAGACTGTTCTGCCAATGAAAGCCGGGGTTGTGGCAATCTGTGTGAATCTGTTGTTTAATTATCTGTTGATCTATGGTGTATTTTTCTTCCCTAGACTGGGTGTGAGAGGTGCGGCAATCGCAACTGTGCTGTCACGTTATGTGGAGGCGGCAATTGTAATAGGCTGGACACACAGGCATACGGAGAAGAATGCATTTGCAAAGGGGCTGTACAGCACGCTTAAGGTTCCTGCGAATCTGACAAAGAAGATTTTGGTCAAGGGTACACCGCTGTTGTTTAATGAGACTTTATGGGCTTCTGCCATGGCGATGCTGACTCAGTGTTATTCGATTCGAGGGCTGAATGTGGTTGCTTCGCTGAATATTTCCAATACGATCAACAATGTGTTTAATATTGTATTTATTGCGCTGGGAGATTCTGTTGCGATTATTGTGGGACAGCTTCTGGGTGCGGGAGATATGAAGAAAGCGAGAGATACAGATAACAAGATGATCGCGTTCTCAGTGATGTGCTGTACCTGTGTGGCAATGGTGATGTTTGTTATGGCGCCGCTGTTTCCGATGCTTTATAATACCAATGATGAGGCAAGGGAGCTGGCGAAGTATCTGATTATGATTACTGCATTCTTTATGCCGCAGAATGCGTTTTTGCATGCAACCTATTTTACTCTGCGTTCCGGTGGAAAGACGATTATTACGTTCCTGTTTGACAGTGTGTTTATCTGGTGTGTCAGTGTGCCGATCGCGTTTGTACTGAGTCGTTATACAGGGATTCATGTGCTTGTGATTTATGCATGTGTGCAGCTGGCAGATTTGATTAAGTGTGTGATTGGATTTGTGCTGGTTAAGAAGGGTGTGTGGCTGCAGAATATTGTTTCATCATGATAAAAATTTTCAATAACATTTGGCTTGACTAACCGATATACTATAGTCTCATCTTTGACAGTTGATTAGTTAAAAAAGCGCCACAATCCCTGTAAATACAAGGGGTGTGGCACTTTTGTCTGTATACATGAAATATAGTAATGTTTTATCTCCGCTTACTTTTTTTCTGAATTCCTTTCATTTTCCGTTTTGTTATGAATTGATAGTCCGTTCTGAATCCGCAGGTTTCATGGAGATCGTCAGTGATCTCCTGACGTTCATATACTGGCATGAAGCCCTGTTCTTCTATATCCGCAAATTTTATATCCTTTAAAGTACGAAGTAATTGTTCTGTAGTATAAGTTCCTTTCAGAGAGCGATTTAATAATCGAAAATATAACAGAGCAAGAAAGCAGGTAAGGAAATGGGCTTTAATCCGGTCTTCGCGGTTTAAGTAAACGGGTCTGGCTTCAAAGTCTGTTTTCATAGTTCTGAAACAGTCTTCAATCTGCCATCTTCCTTCACTGACTTTTAAGATATCTGCAACGTCATCATCAAGCAGATCTGTACATACCGCATAAAGCCCGTCATACATTTCTTCTTCAGCAATCTTATCTGTATCGAGATAATAGTGGATCTTAGCTTTTTCTCCTTCGTTGGTTACAGCTATCTTATTTACAAATCTTGCAGGATCGTTTGGATTTTTACGCTGTTTTTTTAGAGAGCCATTTGCAACCATTTTTTCTGCCCGACTGATCTGCTCTGCACGGATGGCTTTCTGGTAAGCAGCATATTTAGGTGAGTAGGTTATGATCAATCTTTGATCCAGTTTTTTGGTTGTAAATGGTTCGTCTTTATAATAAATCTGGTTCTTGTCATCACCTGTCAGTTTTGTAAGGTCCACAGGTTTATCATCTGCGAGACGTTTGAAGCCAGTTTTCTTTAAAGCCCATGCCCGATCTTCGGCAGGCAGTTTTTTGATGGACTGAGTGACAATAAATGCCCTCTGTCCCATGTGATTAAGAACACGGTTATCCTCAGAAGCAAGTCCGGCGTCACTGCAATAGATAAACTGATCACAGCCGAATTGCTGGAGAATCTTTGTTTCTAAAGGTTTTAAAGATTTCTGCTCATTTTGGTTTCCAGGAAAGAGTGAGAAAGCTAAAGGTATTCCGTCACCATCTGTAAAAAGTCCCATTTGAATAATGGGATTCGGACGGTGTTCTTTGCTTTTTCCGTATTTTTTATCACCATCTTCCTGTTCGATTTCAAAGTAGTAGTTTGTGCAATCATAATAAAGAATCCGATCCATTCTGTCACCGAGAAAAAAGCTATTTTTATAAACTTCTGATTGAATAAAATCCATTTCAGAAGCAAGAACAGAAAGAGCTCGGTACACATCATGAAGTTCATAAGTTGGAGGCTCAAGGAACTGTTTTGCTGCTCGGAAGGAAGAACTTTTGCTGGAAGGTTCCAGAACCCTTGTATAAATTAAATCAGATAAAATCGCATTAAGATCATATTCGAATTTATGTCGGCTTTTGATTTTTCTGCAGACAGAATCAAGCTTAAGCCCATAGTAAATCGATTGAAGGAAAAGATATCCACCAGAAAATAGCTTCTGTTTATGATAGTCCATAAGTCTGTTGGAATGAAACGGAATCATAACAGTAGCATCTTCTTTTTCACTTTTATATTTCAGAGTCTCAAGACGCGCTTGTTCATTAGCCCATTCAACAACTCCATCACGATCCGTGTGGAGCTGCGCTGATAATTCAGCTAACGTACCTAATTTTCGGATGGTTTTGGAAGTGCTTTTCCCATTGGCATTTGTATAGGACTGAGTGATGTAAAAGGACTCGGAATTTTTTGATTTTGATGTTGTTATACGCATAATAATCACCTCTGTCACTATTATACAATATATCACTAAATATTACTATATAATAAAAATAGAATTTTGACAAAAAAAAGCCTATTTCAAGGATTTGAGGTACTTTTTTGCATTTCAATGTGTCAAACTCCCGAGTGAACAGTAACATTAAGACAGTTGAAAGATGGATATCTTCTGCATATAGTGCTGGATATAATCTGACACTTATGATAAAATTATAGTAAAAATACTCCAGATAACAGGAAATTTTAATATATGAAAGTAAAGAATAAAGACAGAATAAAAAGACAGAACAAAAAGACAATTCGGTCTGAAATGGTGAATATGCTTGTGTGGACCAGTATTATGACAATGCTTCTGGTTGGTGGAGGATTATCCGTTATCATATTCCAGTGGTCTTCAATTGCATTGCGCGAAGATATGGATTTCTATATGGAAAGTGTGGAAAAGCAGTTTACAAATCATCTGCTGTTCTGGGAAAGATCAGTGATATATCTGAGTGAAAATGAAAATATGAATTATTTTTTCCGTACCGGTTCGACAGAGGGAATTGAGAAAGTAATGAAACAGGGAATCAACCTTTTTTCCAATCAGAATATGGTGTCGGATACATTTCCGATTGTAAGTGACTATTATGTATTTTCTAAAAATATGGAGTATAAAGGGATTCATTTTTATCCGGAGACACAATCGGCAGATAATATAAAGAATACACGTATAATTGATGGAATTAAAAGATACAGAGACCAGGACAAAATGTTCTATTACAGAAAAAACGGTCAGGAAATAGAGTGTTATTTTTCTGTTTATGATGATGACATGGAACGTATGGGATATTGTGTTGCAATATTTGATATGGAAAATATCAACAAGATTTTTTCCAAACTGGAAAAATATCAGACATATTACTGGTCAATACAGACGAATGATGGGACTGAAATAGGGGGAACAGGATTAAATGGAATTTTAAAAGATGAGCTGATTAATCTGGACGGAGAAATAAAAAAAGATCATAAAAAATATCTGTATAAAAAAAATCAGGACAGTTTTGGTTTATCTACTTACATAATAATACCAAAAAGTAAATTATATCTGGATATTAGACCGGGATTTCAGCTGGCCTGGACAATTGCTGTATCTATGTTTATTGCAGTAGTAGTTTCAGCATTGTATTATTCAAGGAGGGTTACTTATCCGTTACAGAGAATTGTAAAAAAAATTGAACAGGTTGGAACGGGAGACTTTGAAACAAAGCTGGAGAATTACAATATTTTAGAGTTTCAGCAGATCAGCAACTCTTTTAATGAAATGACAGTGAGAATTGAAACTCTGATCAAAGAAGTATATGAAACACAATTACTTGTGAAAGAAGCGCGGCTTCAGTATCTGCAAGCTCAGATAAATCCACATTTTATGTTTAATGTACTGACAATGATTGCTATTAAGGTAAAAAAACACCGCGATGAAGAATTATATCAGACGGTAACATCTTTTGCAGGATTAATGAGAGGAAAATTGTTCAGAAGAAATGAGGTTGAGATAAAGTTAAAAGAAGAAATGGAAATAGCCGGATTTTACTTATACCTTCAGAGTGAAAGATTTAAGGATATCATTACCTATAATATTGAATGGGAGTCTGATGAGATAAAGGAATGTTATGTCCCCAGACTTTGTATAGAACCGATAGTAGAGAATGCGGTCATCCATGGACTGGAGCCAAAGGGAACAGAAGGCAGAATCAGGGTAGCAATCAGAGAAGCTTCTGAAGATTCTATAAATATTGTTGTAGAAGACGATGGCGTAGGATTTAATGTGAATGAAATGGATGACAGGAAAGATAATAAGAATCCTCGAGTAGGTGTCATGAACATTCAGAGACTGATACGTAATCTTTATGGTGATAAATATGGCGTATTATTCCAGAGCGAGATTGGAAAAGGAACAATAGTTACGGTCTGTCTTCCTATGAGAAAGGATAGAACAGTTTAACCGAATCAGGTATCCCCTGTTTCAATTGCGGATATATGCTTGAATAGGAATTTAGCGGGAAGGGAATTAATATGTGGAAGGTTATAGCAGCAGATGATGAACCATTTATAAGAGAAGCATTAAAAGAAATGATTCCGTGGGGTGAACTGGGATGTCATCTTGCAGAAACATTAAAAAATGGGAAAGAAGTAGTAAATGCTGTAGAAAAATACAAACCGGATATCGTAATACTGGATATACAAATGCCACTTATGACAGGGATGGAGGCTGCGCAGTGGATACATGAGAATTATCCGGATATAGTAGTTGTGCTGCTTACGGCATATGAAGATTTTAAATATGCTCAACAGGCGATTGTATTTCAGGTGAAAAGATATGTGATAAAGAGTAATTTGTTTGAAGATCTTCCCAAAGCATTGGAAGAAATTTCTGAAGAATTGAAGAAAGATAATCGTTCAGAGAAGAACAGAACAGAAGTATACGCAGGACAGAAAAACAAACTGAATGATAATGAATTGAATAAAATTGTCTGTAATATTATAAGTTGTATGCGGAGTGGGGATGAGAATGTATGCATGGAAGAAATGCAGAAATTACGTTCGGCTATCAGAGATTACTCAGACTCTTATATACGAAGTGCCGCTATTCTGTTTATTTCCGAGTGTCACAGATTGTATATTGAATATGGAGATGATGAAGTAACCGGATTCGATATGGAACAGGAAGATGCTATCAATTTGATTCTTGAAACAAAACGGATTATTGAGATTGAAGATTGTCTGGAAAGTATGATGCTATCATTTGTCAGAAAGAAAAATA
Source organism: Blautia sp. DFI.3.45 (assembly GCF_020593505.1). NCBI lineage: Bacteria > Bacillati > Bacillota > Clostridia > Lachnospirales > Lachnospiraceae > Blautia > Blautia sp. DFI.3.45. Next base: position 16,583 of record NZ_JAJDMI010000027.1, on the reverse strand, counting down.
AAAAAATTCAGACTGCGGATGAACTGATTGATTCCATTAACAAATTTATAGAGAAAAATTATACGAAGAAAATAAGCCTGGATCTTATTGCGGATGCGGTACATGCAAACAGATGTTACATCAGCAGAATATATAAGGAACGGACAGGCGAGAAACTGTTCGAAACGATTAATCAGAAAAAAATTGAAATTGCCAGGAAATATATTGAAGACGGAAAGATGAGAGTTTATGAAATAGCAGACAGTATAGGATGGGAAGATACGGCATATTTTTCACGTGTTTTTAAAAAATATACAGGATATTCCCCGAAGGAGTATGAGAAACTTTACCGGAGGTAAATCGTTATGAAAAAATGTCTGATACTTCTTCTGATGTTGCTGATGTGTTTATCAGGATGTGGAACATTGTCACAGTCAGATGAAATCAGTATTGTTCTTTTACATGGCTGGGGAACAATGGAAGAAGATAATCAGGCCATGAGGGAAATATATAGTGAATTCGAAAAAGATAATCCGGATATTTCTCTGAAAATGATATCCATGCCTTCGCCGGAAAATGTAACATCAAAAGTAAAAGAAATGATTTCTGTAGGAAAATTGCCAAATCTCATTTATATCGGCGAAACAGGAATCGATACATTATATTCTTTTATGGTTACTCAGGGATATGTGATTGATATTATGCCTTATATAGAAAAGGATAAAGAATTTCAGAGTATGATTGCTCCGGAAACTTTGATGAAATGGAAAACTGCAGATGGAAAACTCTATACGGTTACAGATGTTCTGAATACAGGTGGTTACTGGTATAATAAACAGATATTTGAAAATGCAAAGATACAGAAAACGCCGGAAAACTGGAAAGAATTTCTGGAATGTTGTAAGAAGATAAAACAATGGGCAGAGCAGGAGAAACTGGATACGGTTTCCATGCATCTGGATTATAACACAATTGAATGTATGATGCAGTCATATATTGGAGATACTGATTCTGATGAGAAAAGTATCTCGGAGGCGTTGAAATTATTAAATGAAATTAAAGATTATGCTGATGTGGAAAAAAATTATACATACAGGGATAGATTAAGAAGTTTTAATGTAGGGCATTCGGCAATTTATGCCGGTGGTATAGACAGTGAACAGAAGATAAATCCTAAATTAAAAATGGAATATGCAATGTTTCCGGACAAAAATAATAAAGATGTGGCGATGGTATCTGCGTATCCCGGATATTTTATTGGAAGTTCCAGTGATACAAAACAAAAAGAAGCTTGTATACGTTTTCTGAAATATATGCTCAGTGAAAAGGTGCAGACGAAAATATGGAAAAAAACTGGTCAGATACCTTCGAATCCGAACGTAAATATAGCTGATCTTTCGGGACAAAACGATGTTATATATGAAGCATATGCTAAATTGAAGAAAGCGGATATTATCAGGGAACTTCCTGGAAATGACTGGGATTTTGAACAAAAAGAAGATTTTGAAGCCAATATTTTCAGATATCTGTCAGGAGATATTTCAGAAGATGAGATTGTGGACTCATTAAAAAGTAAATAAATCAAAAGAAAAAAGTAAATATTGTGCAAGAAAAAAGTGGTGGAAGATGGATTCTTGAGATAGATGCATCTTTCGCCTTTTTTTATAAGAAAAAAGGAAATAATGTACAGATTAATGGCAATGAAGTGAATGGAGATTTGTCTGAAATTCGATTATGATAAATCTACCAAATAAAGGAGGGTGACAAAATGAAGTTGAAAAAAGCGGGAGCATTGGGGCTGAGCTGTGTGATAGCACTTGGGAGCATGGCCGGATGTGGATCATCTAAAGAGAAAGAAAAAACAGACGGAAAAGAAGAAATTTCGGGAGAGATAAGATATGCATTCTGGGATACAACCCAGCAACCATACTTTGAAAAATGCATAGAGAAGTTTAATGAGCAGTATCCGGATGTGAAAGTTACGTTGGAACCGAGTTCATGGGATGAATACTGGACAAAACTTGAGGCAGGAGCAACTGGCGGAAGTATTGCAGATGTATTTTGGATGAACGGTCCAAATATCATGAAATATGCGGACGGAGATGTTCTGATGGATATCAGTGACCGTATTAAAGAAGATAATATTGATACAGGAAAGTATCCGGAGGCATTGGTTGAACTTTATAATGTTGATGGAAAACAGTATGCAATTCCGAAAGATTTTGACACAATCGGTGTATGGTACAATAAGAAGATTTTTGATGAAGCAGGAGTTCCATATCCAACAGATGACTGGACATGGGATGATATGGCAGACATTGCAAAACAGTTAACCAGGAGTGATGGAAGTGTATACGGAATTTCTGCCGAATATGAAACACAGATAGCTATTTATAACACCATTTTTGCCAATGGAGGAACTATTGTATCTGAGGATAAGAAAACGTCCGGTTATGATACAGAAGCAACTCAGGCAGGTGTACAGTGTTGGGTAGATATGATGAAAGATGGAGTAAGCCCATCAGAGGCATCTTTGGAAGAGATCAAGGGAAATGTACAGTTCTTATCCGGAAGACTTGGAATGTACTGGTGCGGATCATGGTTTCTGAGTCAGGTTCTTGATTCAGATATTAAAGACGATATTGATGTTGCCCCTGTTCCATCTATTAATGGAAAACAGGCCACAGTAATTCATGGTCTTGGAAATTGTATTTATAAAGATACGAAAAATCCGGAAGCAGCATGGAAATGGGTTGAGTTTTTATCAGGTGAAGAGGCAAATAAACTTTCTGCTGAAATGGGAGCTGCAATTCCAGCCTATGAAGGAACTGCTGATATTTGGGTAGATAAGAATAAAGCCTATAATCTTTCTACATTTGTTACAGCGTCAAAGGAATATTCCTATCCATATCCTGTATCCAAAAATACAGCAGAGTGGGAACAATATCAGGCAGAAGAACTTAAGAAAGCATATAATTTTCAGGTAGATGTAAAAGATGCCTGTGATACTCTTGCAGAAAAGATGAACGAAGTTTTAGCCAGTGAATAAGGATTGGATAAAATGGAAAGGCATTTGCGTTGTCAGCAAGTGCCTTTCTTAATAAAATGCGAAAGGGGAAGTGGTATATGAAGGCAATCAGTAAACGGAAAAAAATGGACTATATATCCGGCTATACCATGATTTTACCATTGGTTTTAGGCCTTGGAGTGTTCTATTTTTACCCTATTTTTAAAGTGTTTTATGACAGTTTTCATGAGGTTGGTGCTTTTAATAAAACTAAATGGGTCGGATTGGAAAATTACATACAAATGTTTCACGATTCAACAATGTGGCATGCACTATTTAATACCATGAGATATGTTCTTGTGATTGTGCCATCAGTAATTATTTTGTCTTTACTTCTGGCCGTATTTTTAAATATGAAGATTAAAGGCAAATCTTTTTTCAGAGTAGTGTATTTCATACCTGCGATTATAATGAGTGCTGCAGTTGCTATGATTTGGAGATGGATGTTTAATAGTGATTATGGTATTATCAATTACATTTTAAATATATTTGGAATGGGTTCGGTTCAGTTCTTAAGTAATCCCCAATTAGCCTGGATTGCAATCTGCATTGTAAGTGTATGGAGCAGTGTTGGTTATAATATGATTATTCTGCTGGCTGGAATTCAGGGAATATCCAGAAGTTATTATGAAGCTGCATCAATGGATGGTGCCAGTGGAATCAGACAGTTCTTTAGTATTACATTACCATTAATAACACCTACATTGTTTTTTGTGTTAGTAACCACATTGATCTCAACTTTCCAGACATTTGATACCATTTATATGATGATACAGAAAACAGGTCTTGCAATGGAATCGTCACAAAGTATGGTAGTTTATTTTTATAAGAATGCATTTGAGTTCTCAAAGAAGGGATATGCATCAGCACTTGCAGTATTTCTGTTTTTGATCATTATGCTCATTACTGCATTACAGATGAAACTTCAGAAAAAATGGGTTAATTACGAATAGGAGGAACTCTTATGAAGTCGAAAAAAGTAAACTGGGGTCATGTAATTGTATTTATAATTCTGATTCTTTGTATGATAGTAACGCTACTGCCATTTGTATGGATGATCCTTACATCATTAAAGACACAGGCAGAGTCAATTTGTATTCCGTTAAAGATATTTCCGGAAAAACCGTTATTCTCAAATTATGCGGCAGTGTTTACAAAGATTCCATTTGCAAAAATGTATTTAAATACAGCTGTTACGGCCACTGTCATCGTAGTAGTACAGTTAATCCTCTGCTCTATGGCAGCATATGCATTTGGAAGAATCAAATTTCCAGGAAGAAATATTATTTTTGGAACATTGCTTGCTGTACTGATGGTTCCATCATCTTTTTTTATCCTGCCACAGTATCTGATGATACAGAAAATGGGATTGTTAAACACAATACCGGCGTTATTTATACCAGGATTGTTCAGTGCTTTTGGAACATTTCTGATGAGACAGTTTTTTATGGCACTTCCGAACGAACTGGAAGATGCGGCGAGAATTGACGGTTGCAATCATTTTATGATTTTTTCAAGAATTATGTTTCCTCTTGTAAAGCCAGGTTTGGTAGCTCTTGCTATTCTTACTTTAAGAAGTGCCTGGAATGATTTGATGTGGCCGATGATTGTTAACACATCACCGGAAAAAATGACCCTTTCAGCCGGATTATCCTATCTTCAGGGACAGTATGCAACAGATTATCCGGTTATGATGGCAGGTGCGGTTCTTGCAGTCCTTCCATTACTTATATTATTTGCTCTTTTCCAGAAGCAGTTTATTGAAGGAATCGCTTTACAGGGAATAAAAGGATAAGATATAAAAACATTTGATATTTGGAGGAAAAATATTATGGGAAATAAAGTCAGAATAGGAATGATTGGTCTTGGAGCCAGAGGAAAAGGACTTCTGGAAACTGCATATTTAGAGCATCCGGATGCAGAGTTTGTTGTAGTATGCGATAAATATGAAGACCGATGTCAGGAAGCTGCGAAAGTGATTGAAAAGAGTGGAAGAAACACTCCTAAAATGGTGACAGATTATAAAGAAGTACTGCAGATGCCGGATGTAGATGCAGTTATCATCTGTGCATCCTGGGATATGCATGTAGAGATGTGTATTGAAGCAATGAAAGCAGGAAAATATGTGGGATGTGAAGTAGGTGGAGCATATTCATTGCGTGAATGCTGGAAATTAATTGAAACATATGAAGAAACAAAAGTGCCTGTTATGTTTCTGGAAAACTGTCTGTATGGCAGAGACGAAATGATGGTATTAAACATGGCAGAACAGGGAGTGCTTGGCGAAATTGTTCATTGTGAGGGGGGTTATCGTCATGACCTGAGAGAAGAAGTTGCATTTGGAAAGGAAAACAGACATTATCGCCTTTCCAATTACATTCATCGCAATACAGAAAATTATCCGACACATGAATTAGGCCCTATTGCAAAAATACTTCATATTAACAGAGGCAACAGACTCCTTTCTTTAACTTCTGTTTCCTCAAAGGCAGCCGGTTTAAAGGAATATATCAAAGAGAAGAAGGCAGATGATGAGGTATTATCAAATACAACATTTAATCAGGGAGATATTGTTAATACAATTATTAAATGCAGTAATGGGGAAACAATTTTATTGACTCTGGATACCACATTGCCAAGATATTATTCCAGAGGATTTACAGTTCAGGGAACAAAAGGAATGTATACGGAAGATAACCGTTCTATTTTCCTTGATGGAGAGAAATCAGCAGAAGATCATTTTGAGTGGAAAAAACATTGGGGAAATGTCGAGGAATACAGAGATAAATATGAACATCCTGTATGGAAAAAATATCTGGATGCCGGAGTAAAAAAAGGACATGATGGAATGGATTTTCTTGTATTTTCAGATTTTATCAAATGTGTTCAGGAAAATTCAGAAGCTGTAATAGATGTTTATGATATGGCAACATGGATGAGTATATCTGTACTTGCAGAAGAATCTATTTCTATGGGAGGACAGCCAATTGCTATACCTGATTTTACCAGTGGGAAATGGATGAATCGAAAATAGTATAAAATAAAGGAAGAGACAGAATATATGCAGTGGAAATTAAACTACAGGGAACCGGCAAAAGAATGGATTGAATCGCTTCCTCTGGGAAATGGTGAGATTGGAGCCATGGTTTCGGGAGGCACCAGACAGGAGACAATAGAGTTAAATCTGGATACTTTGTGGTCTGGCAGTCAGAAGCAGTCAGAACCGTATCCTGATCTTCCTGACTGGAATCATATCAGAAAACTGGTATTTGAAAGCAGATACAATGAGGCGGAAGAATATGCAAAATCCCATATTCTAAGAGACTGGACAGCAGCATATCTTCCTGTGGGAACTGTTGATGTACAGATGCTGACAGAAAATGGAAACAATGAGATAATGGAGTATAAACGGGAACTGTCACTAAATGATGCTTTACATACAGTACACTGGATTGAGGGCGGGGTAACTTATCAGAAAGAAACATTTGTTAGTATGTCTGATAATGTTCTGGTGATGAAAATATCAACAGACAGTGATTCAGAAGTAAAAGTACATGTTTCATTAAGAAGCCAGATGCCCTGCGTCTGGAGAAAAAGTGAAAATATGCTGGTATTCGAGGCAAATGCTCCGGTTTATGCAGCTCCCAATTATTATCAATGCGAAGAACCAATCCGGTATAAAGAAAACTCAGGGATTAAATTTGGAATTATGCTGAAACCAGTTCTGAAATCAGGTACTATAGAAAAAAATGAAAATGGTCTGACCATTAGAACCGGTGATGATTTTTATATTATTCTGACCGGAAAGACAGATTTTGATGGTTGCGATAATATTATAGAATTTATGAGCGATATATTGAAGTGTGCTGAGTATAAGGGGTATAAGCAATTAAAACAGAACCACCTGGAGACATACCATTCGTTTTTTGACAGATTAGATCTTCACATGGGGGAATCTGATGATTATTTTGAGAAGACAGACACAATTCAACAAATGAAAGCCTTTGAAAAGGGTGAAAATACTTCGGAGTTTGCCACTTTATTATTTCATTATGCCCGATATCTCATGATCTGTTCTTCGAAACCGGGGACACAGGCTGCAAACTTACAGGGAATCTGGAATAATCAGATGAGAGCGCCCTGGAGCTCAAATTACACAGTCAATATCAATACAGAAATGAATTACTGGATGGCTGAAAGTTGTAATCTTGGTGACTGCCATACTGCGCTTTTTGAACTGATTGACAGAACCGTTAAAAAGGGAAAAATTACAGCGCAAAAACTATATGGTCTTGAGGGCTGGGTTAGTCATCACAATATAGATATATGGGGGAATTCTGATCCGGTTGGGAAATATGCACAGGATGGCAGTCCGTGCCAGTATGCTTTGTGGCCAATGAGTTCAGCGTGGCTTTGCAGGCATATGTGGGAACATTATTGCTATACGTTAGATGGGGATTTTCTGAAAGACAGGGCATACCCGGTAATACGGGAAGCCGTTCGTTTTTATCTTGGATATTTAACGGAATATGATGGTTATCTTGTCACTTGTCCGTCCACTTCTCCTGAGAATTGCTTTTTAGATAGGAAAGGAGAAAAACACAGCGTAACTTTTGCTTCTACTATGGATATTTCCATATTAAAGGAATTGTTTGCGACGTACCTTCAGATATGTAAAATTCTTAAAGTTGATGTGTTGGAGAAAGAAACTGAGTTTGCATTGAAGAAGCTGCCGCCTTTTAAAATCGGTCATGATGGACAGCTTCAGGAATGGTACAGAGATTACAGGGAAACAGATATTCATCATAGACATGTATCTCATTTGTACGGTTTATATCCTGGAAATGTTATAAAGGAGACAGACCAGGAGTTGAAAAAAGCGTGTGAAATATCCTTAAACCGCAGAGGAAGTCAGGGAACCGGATGGTGTATGGTTTGGAAAGCAAGTCTTTGGGCCAGACTTAAAAATGGAGAGAAAGCATTTGAACTTTTAAAAAATCAGGTCAATCTTACTCATACAACAGAAGTGGATATGTCCGGCGGAGGAATTTATCCTAATTTGTTCTGTGCACATCCTCCGTTTCAGATTGACGGGAATTTTGGGTTTGCAGCAGCTATATCTGAAATGCTTTTACAGAGTCAGAACAATGACATCGAATTATTACCTGCAATACCGGAACAATGGAAAAGAGGACAGATTAAAGGGATTAAGGCAAGAGGAGGATACACGGTTGATTTTAGCTGGAAAAATGGAAAAGTGTACTATATTAAAATCAGTGCATTAAAAGAAGGAAATGTAATCGTCAGATATAACGGCCAGATCAGCAGATTCTTTTTTAAAGAAGGACAGAACAAGGTATGTTTACAGAAAACAGGCAGAAAATAATGCAGGACATCAGTGGGAAGAGAAAGGAATGACAGCTTTATGAAGAGACCAGTTTTAGTGATTATGGCAGCAGGAATGGGAAGTCGATATGGGGGGTTAAAACAGATTGATCCTATAGATAGGGAAGGGCACATCATTATAGATTTTTCTATCTATGACGCGAGAAGAGCAGGATTTGAAAAGGTTGTATTCATTATAAAAAAAGACAATGAAGAAGAATTTAAAGAAGTGATCGGAAACAGAATAAGCAAATTTATGGATGTTGCCTATGCATTTCAGGAACTTTCGAACATTCCTGAAAATTATCAGGTTCCAGATGGGAGAAAAAAACCGTGGGGAACTGCTCATGCAGTGCTTAGCGCGGCTGATAAAATAGATGGTCCGTTTGCAGTAATTAACGCAGATGATTATTATGGATATCATGCGTTTTCTGTTATTTATAATTTTCTTACAACACATGAAGATACAGAAAAATATTCATATACAATGGTGGGATATCGTCTGAAAAATACGGTGACAGATAATGGGGATGTTTCCAGAGGAATCTGTACGGTTAATCAGGAAGGAAAACTGGTACAAATTGTGGAAAGAACACAGATTGAAAAGCGGAAAACCGGAATTGTCTTTACAGAGGATAAGGGCCAGACATGGGAAGAACTGGATGGAGAGACACTGGTGTCTATGAACATGTGGGGCTTTACAGAAAGTATTTTACAGGAAATAAAAAAAGGATTTCCTGCTTTTCTGGAAAAAGGTCTTCAAGAAAATCCTATGAAATGTGAATATTTTCTTCCATCAGTTGTAAGTGAACTGATCGAATCTGAAAAGGCCATAGTTACAGTACTGGAATCAGAAGATAAATGGTATGGCGTGACTTACAGAGAAGATAAACCACTGGTAATGAATGCAATTGAGAAATTGAAAGATGAAGGTATATATCCTCAGCACTTATGGAAGGATTAAAAATGAATAAAATTTCCAAAGAAGAGTTAGAAGAAGTTATTAATGAATTTCAATATGAAGGAAAATTGGTCTTTATAAAACCATATGGGAGTGGCCATATTAATGACACATTTTTACTGAAATATGAAATCGGATACATGGGTTCATTAAATGTGATTTTACAGAGGATGAACAGGGAAATTTTTGAAAAACCTGTTGAACTAATGGAAAATGTCATAGGAGTTACAGAACATTTAAAGAAAAAAATTGTGGAAATGGGCGGGGATCCTGAAAGGGAAACGTTAAATCTTATTCCTGCTAAAAACGGAAAAAAATACGTGATAGATTCCCAGGGCGAATACTGGCGATCATACATTTATATTACAGATGCTACCAGCTATGACAAGGTGGAAAAACCTGAAGACTTTTATGAAAGTGCTGTAGCGTTTGGAAAGTTTCAGGGGTTACTATCAGACTATCCGGCAGAATCTCTGCATGACACCATCAGAGGATTTCATGATACAAAAGCCAGATTTCTTGCATTTCAAAATGCAGTAGAAAAAGATATCTGTGGACGAAAAGCAAGTGTAAAAAAGGAAATTGAGTTTGTCTTGGAACATGAAAAGTTGACAACAGTTTTTGACACTTTGATTCGAAAAGGTGAAATTCCGCTTCGTGTAACACACAATGATACAAAGTTAAATAATGTTATGATTGACGATAAGACAGGAAAAGGAATTTGTGTAATTGATCTTGATACGATTATGCCAGGACTGGCTATGAACGATTTTGGAGATTCTATTCGTTTTGGAGCCAGTACAGCAGCAGAAGATGAGATTGATTTGACCAAAGTATCCTGTGATATGAATTTATATGAAATCTATTTAAGAGGATTTCTGAAAGGATGTAACGGAAAACTCACTTCAAAAGAAATGGAGTTGCTCCCGTTTGGAGCGAAAGTGATGACTTTTGAATGTGGTATGCGCTTTCTTACTGATTATCTTGAAGGAGATCATTATTTTAAGATTCACAGGGAAAACCATAATCTGGATCGATGTCGTACACAGTTTAAGCTTGTTGAGGATATGGAAAATAAATGGGAGATAATGCAGAAAATTACAGAAAAATATAGGCGGATGTATAAGCAGGAAAAATCAGATTACTTCGGATATTGACAAGAGAGCTGTAGAAAGAGCCAGAGAATATGAAGAAGAAACTCAATTTGCGCTGTATTAAGAGGAATGTGAACGGCAGATATTGCATATTGAATTAATGATAAAAAAATTCAATAACATTTGGCTTGACTAACCGATATACTATAGTGTATCATCAGTGAAAGTCAATTAGAAACAGTCTTATAAAACTATTATAATATGACTTGTTGTTTGATTCACATCATGCTATTTGTGAATTGATATATGTAACATTAATTCTCTTTGCACTGCATTACATTCAACAGAATGCGAGATCAACAGTACAAACTGAGCAGGCGATGCCCGAGATGCTCGAGGGCGTGGGGCCGGGCCGCGCGAAGCGGCAGCAGATATGAAAATTTTCAGACATATCTGTGGGACAGTGTATGTTCCGCAGGTGTGTCTTTTTGTTTTCTGAAAAGTATGTTTTGGAAAGATTTTCTTTTAGAGGGATTTTTTTAGGAGGATTTTCTGAGACAGGTGCAGTTCCGAAATACAAAAAGACCCCTGTAAGACCGCACTTTGATAAGTCACAGAAAGGAAATATGTTTTCTGACTGTGGCGCAATGTATGTGACATAGGAAGAACCTGTAAACTCAAATATAGGAAAGTGCAAAAGCTTATATATTTGAAAAGAAAATTTAGGAGGTCCTGGTTATGGAACAGACAAAAAAATTAAACATGACAGCAATGTCAGACAAGACAAACAGTAACATGACAGCTAAGAAGGAAGAGCCTGCATGGGAACATAAGGTGGCAATGAAGGTATCAGGTGTGAGTATTGCAGTAAACCTGTTACTTTCCTTATTTAAATTACTTGCCGGAATTCTGGCACATTCAGGTGCCATGATCTCAGATGCGATTCATTCAGCATCTGATGTGGGAAGTACTTTCGTAGTAATAGTCGGTGTGAATTTATCCAGCAAAAAATCCGATAAGGAGCATCAGTATGGACATGAGCGGATGGAATGTGTATCTTCCATTATTTTGTCCGGGTTACTTCTGGCAACCGGTATCGGAATCGGCATGAGTGGAATTGAGAACATTATTAAGAGTACTTCAGGAGCAAGCATTGCAATTCCCGGAACATTGGCACTGATTGCGGCAGTTGTTTCTATTGTAGTGAAGGAGTGGATGTTCTGGTATACCAGAAGTGCTGCGAAGAAAATAAATTCCGGTGCACTGATGGCGGATGCATGGCACCATCGTTCAGATGCAATGTCTTCTGTTGGTGCATTTATCGGTATCTTGGGTGCAAGACTTGGCTTCCCGATCCTGGATCCGATTGCCAGTGTTGCAATCTGTGTACTGATCGTGAAAGCATCTGTGGATATTTTCAGAGATGCAATTGATAAGATGGTTGACCATTCCTGCGATGAGGCAACAGAAGAGAGCATGAGAGAAGTGATCATGGGAGTGAAAGGAGTGAAGGGAATCGACCTTCTCCAGACACGATTATTTGGTTCTAAGATGTATGTGGATATTGAAATCTCAGCAGATGGTGAGATTCCACTGAATGAGGCACATGACATTGCGGAAAATGTTCATCATAGTATAGAGAAGAATTTTAAAAATGTAAAACACTGTATGGTTCATGTGAATCCGGTGAATGAGTAAATAAAAAGCGAGACTGTCCGAAGTATAATCTGGGCAGTCTTGTTTTTTATTGGATAATCATCTATGCTATAAGCAAAACTCGTATTATCTGTTCTTTGTATGGCAGTAAGTCTGGGAAGCGTACAGAAAATACAGGTAGCGAAAGGACTGCTATAGAATAGCAGAAATCACTTTTTTATTGAGAAACAGATAAATTTATTTGTTTGACTGGAAATTTTACGTAAATATAACATGGACATTCCATGGAATTGATATTCAAAGTTTATAATTCTAAACGTTATGGGATGTCAGAGTCAAAAGGTTTGATAAATTTTGCCACTGATATCACGAATAAAAAGAGTGAGGAATTATCCGAATGAAAAAACAACAGAAAAAGACAAAAGAAATTACGGTACCTGTATATATGATGAACAGAGAACTGTCCTGGCTGAAGTTTAATGAGAGAGTTTTAAATGAGGCGGGAAATCCAAGAGTTCCGCTTGCAGAGAGACTGACATTTGCCGCTATTTATCAGTCAAATCTGGATGAATTTTATAGAGTCAGAGTCGGAACTCTGATGGATCAGATGGAAGCATCTGAAGTAATACGTGAGAATAAAACAAACATGACCAGTGAAGAACAGGTAACTGCAATCATTCAGGCCACCAGAGATCTGGATCAGAAAAAGGCAGCTATCTATGAACAGCTGATGGGAGAACTGGAGCCTTACGGAGTGCGTCTGATCAATTTTAACAGATTATCGGCAGAGGAAGGCAAGCTTCTGGAAACATATTTTGATCAGGAGATCGCACCGTATCTGTCTGCAAATATTGTGAGCAAACAGCAGCCATTTCCATTCCTGAAAAATAAAAATATTTATGCAGTGGCATCACTGATGAGCAAGGGTGGAAAAACAAAAACAGCTATTATCCCTTGCAGTAATACTGTATTCAGACGTTTGATCGATATTCCTACAAGAAAAGGGACTTTCATGCTTTCAGAGGAACTGATTCTTCATTTTCTGCCGAAAATGTTTAAGAGTTATGAGATCAGGGAGAAAGCGCTGCTCCGTATTACCAGAAATGCAGATATTGATACAGAAACCATTTATGATGAGGATCTGGATTACAGGGATGCAATGGAGAATCTGATCAAGCAGAGAAGACGAATGAATCCTGTAAGAATGGAATTATCCAGAGAATTAAATAAAAAGATGATAAGTTCACTCTGTAAGGAGCTTCATGTGGATAAAGAACACGTATTTTTGACCAGGGTTCCGCTTGATATGTCCTTTGTATTCGGACTTCAGGGATATCTGAGGAATACTGCCCAGGACAAACTTTTCTATCAGAGAAGAACTCCCAGAATGACACCGGAGCTAGATGACAAGAGTGCCCTGATTCCACAGATCATGAAGAAAGATGTACTGTTATCCTATCCATTTGAAAATATCAGATCTTTTATTAATCTTCTGAATGAGGCTGCAAAGGATGATTCTGTTGTATCCATCAAGATGACATTATATCGTCTGGCGGACAAGAGCCAGATTGTAGATGCTCTGGTGGAAGCAGCAGAAAACGGAAAAGAAGTTGTTGTACTTGTAGAGCTGAGAGCCAGATTTGATGAGGAAAGCAATATTGAATATTCCAGAAAACTGGAAGAAGCTGGCTGCAGAGTAATCTATGGACTGAATGGATATAAAGTACATTCCAAGCTGTGCCTGATCTCCAGAAAAACAGATAAGGGTGTGTCCTATATTACACAGATCGGTACAGGTAATTATAATGAAAAAACATCTGCACTTTATACAGACCTGTCGCTGATCACAGCAAACCAGGAAATCGGAAAAGAAGCAGCAGAAGTGTTTGCGGCACTTCTGAAAGGGGAAGTTGTTGAGAAATCCAATCTTCTTCTGGTTGCACCGAAATGTCTGCAGAACAGAGTTCTGGATATGATACAGGAAGAAATCGACCAGGTGAAACAGGGAAAGGAAGGCTATATTGGAATCAAGATCAATTCCCTGACAGATAAGGTGATCATCAATAAACTGGTGGAAGCATCTCAGGCAGGAGTAAAGATAGAGATGGTCGTCAGAGGTATCTGCTGTCTGATTCCGGAGATTAAGGGATATACAGAGAATATCAAGGTTGTAAGTATTGTAGGCCGTTATCTGGAGCATTCCAGAATCTACCGTTTCGGTACAAAAGAAAGAGAAAAAATATATATTGCATCTGCTGACTTTATGACAAGAAATACAGTTCGTCGTGTGGAGGTGGCTGCTCCGGTTCTTAATGAGAAATTAAAAGAACGTCTGGACTGGATGTTCGAGACCATGATGAATGATGATGAAAAAGGAAAGAGACTGACAGAAACCGGAAATTATGCAGACAGAAGCCTGAATGATGTCAAGCTCAATTCCCAGGAAATCTTTTATGCTATGGCATACAGCAATGCAGAGAAAACCCAGAAAAAAAGAGAAGATTGAAAAGTAGAAGATTAAGAAGAAATATTTGTTGACAATATTGTAGATTGCCTGAAAAAGATACTATGTGGATCAGTATAATAGATTCATATAGTATCTTTTTGATTACTTCTATGATTACTTTTGATCATCCGAGATAAAACGAAAACGCCCGAAACCCAGTAAATACAAGGTTCTCGAGCGTTTTTAAGAGCAGGGGATGAGAGAATCGAACTCCCACCAAAGGTTTTGGAGACCCCTATCATACCATTTGACCAATCCCCTATCAAAACCAACTTGTAAAATTTCTTTTACTGTTGCAATTATACATATAAAAGCAACGATTGTCAAGCTTATTGTGCATTTTTATTATAAAGAATTTTACAAAGAAAGAGCGGAGATGGAGGGATTTGAACCCTCGCACCGGTTGCCCGGCCTACCGCATTTCGAGTGCGGACCCTTCAGCCACTTGGGTACATCTCCATATTAAGATTAAAAACAGTTCTAAAGTGTAACCGGAACTGTTTTTTATTATATAAGGAATCTACGGAAAGGTCAATTCTTTTTTTATTGACGAAATGGTTTTGCTGTAATAAGATAGTAATAAAATGCGGTTGTGTACACTCTGGATTGCTATTGTCCGGGGACAATAAGCAGCTGCGAGGAAAGCAGATAGGTGACGATCATGACAGAAAAAAAGAAAATAATTCTGGAGGCTGTGGAGAAGCTGACAGATACTTACCGTAAAGAAGAACTCTTTCTGGGAAAGGACAGAGAACGTCTTCCGAATAAGAAAGAGATCATTAACTTTATTAAAGATATGAGATCCATTATTTTTCCCGGATATTTCAGTGTGGATTCCAGTGCCAGTGTGTTCCCGGAGCATTATGTGGCATACCGCCTGAATGATCTGTATGACTGCTTACAGGAGCAGATTGAGATTGCATTTTTATATCAGGGTGAAGAAGAACAGAAGGCCAAAGAACATGCAGAGCGGATCACAGAGAGATTTTTTGCCAATGTTCCTGAAATCCAGCGTATGTTGCTGACTGACCTGCAGGCAGGTTTTGACGGTGACCCGGCTGCTAAGAGTAAAGAGGAAATTATTTTCTCTTATCCTGGATTTTATGCAATTTATGTATATAGACTTGCACATGTCCTTTATCTTGAGAATGTACCGTTTATTCCGAGAATAATGTCTGAGTATGCACATGGTTATACAGGAATTGATATTAACCCGGGCGCAACGATTGGAGAATATTTCTTCATTGATCATGGAACCGGTGTTGTAATTGGTGAGACTACAGAGATTGGAAGGAATGTGAAATTATATCAGGGTGTGACTCTTGGTGCGCTTTCCACCCGTCAGGGACAGCTGCTTGCCAATGTGAAGAGACATCCGACAATCAGAGATAATGTGACGATTTATTCTAACTCTTCTGTGCTGGGCGGTGAGACTGTGATCGGAGAGAATACGATCATCGGAGGTAATACCTTTATTACAGCATCTATTCCGGCAAACACCAAGGTCAGTGCGAAGAGTCCTGAACTTGTGATCAAGAAACCAAAAAGTGAAGTGGAAGCTACGAATGTATGGGATTGGGAGAACTGATCTCTGGTTAACACTGTAAACAGGAATTATTTTACAAATAAGCAGCAGGTGGAAATTTGCTTATATCAGGAGGAGTGAAAGCTCCTTCTGATAAACTGCGTAGCAGTTATTCGGTATAGAGCTGAGCAGCGAAACGGATGATTTTATCTGCCTGACAGAATTGTTTGTCAGATGATAATTTGTATATGTTGTTAAAAAAATAGAAAAAATTTAAATTTAGTGTTGACAAATACAGTTTCATCATATATACTAATATTCGTTGATGCGACAGAGATACACAGACAACAAGCTGTGCGGGTGTAGTTCAATGGTAGAACACCAGCCTTCCAAGCTGGATACGTGGGTTC
>NZ_JAJDMI010000226.1:0-261 GCF_020593505.1 Blautia sp. DFI.3.45 | reverse complement strand
TTGTCCTGTGTCCCAGGTCTTTTTCTCTCCGGATATTCCGGATATCCCCTGCAACAACACAGGTGATCCCCTGTTCCCGGCAGTATTCTGCAAGATATCTTGTGACTTTGTGCAGATAATCCGTTACTGAGTCATGTTTTCTCTTATATAACTTCCTGATATGTTTCGATGTGACCGGATGCTTTACTCCCTTTCCGGACTGCTGTCCATACCACTGGGCCTGCACCCTTGCGATCTCTTTATGGAAATATCTTTCCAGTG
>NZ_JAJDMI010000225.1:0-263 GCF_020593505.1 Blautia sp. DFI.3.45 | reverse complement strand
AGACGATTGGGATTAGTCGGGTCATAACGTTTATCTGTTCCGCTGTTTATCTTTATGCTGCCTGCTAAAGCCATATCTATTACCGCTATATTAGTACCTTTCTTTTCGGAAGAGCTTGCCTTCTTTTTTAATTCAGGCCTGACTTTATTCATATTATCCTCATTAACCTTACCTGATCGTTTCTGGTCGGCATATTTGAAGGCGTTCGCTAGAAAATTGTTCTTCCATGTTATATCTTGCGATAACACATCGTCAGACTTATA
>NZ_JAJDMI010000224.1:0-264 GCF_020593505.1 Blautia sp. DFI.3.45 | reverse complement strand
TCTTTTCACTGAGAATCTTCTCGAAAATCCGGTCTCCAAGCTGTTTTATTTTGGTGACAAGAAATCCTCCATTCATTTCCATACAAAAGCTCCTATATAATAGTTTATTAAAAAACATACTATATAGGAGCTTTATTGTCAAGAGTTTATATTTCTTAATAGGTAAATTCCGTTTTTTTCAATTCTCCAAACTGGAAGTTGTCAATTTTTTATATATTTTTGATCAGTGTCAGGAATCGTATCTTCTGACCGATATCGCTCTAC
>NZ_JAJDMI010000223.1:0-268 GCF_020593505.1 Blautia sp. DFI.3.45 | reverse complement strand
ACAGAAGCCTATTAAAAGTCCCCCATAGCAAGCATTATACGATTCGCAGGGCACTCTGTCAAAGTGAGACAGCGTATTATTTCTTTCCCTTACGTCTCCACCATCCTCCTTTCTTTTTCTGAGTTGCGGCATAACCATAACCATAGTTATAGCCGTATCCATAGCCATAGCCGCTGCTGCCTTTTTCCGTTCCGTTAAGAACGACAGCCATATTGTTCAGCTTATGTTCCTGATATAAGCGTTCCAGTTCGGGCAGCTGGCGGCGGTC
>NZ_JAJDMI010000222.1:0-269 GCF_020593505.1 Blautia sp. DFI.3.45 | reverse complement strand
GTGGATTGTTTCTAATTTCCCAGCTGCTTCCTCTTCCAATTGTAGCGATGATGCCATGATTTCTATGTTAAAATTTTTCTTACCATGAAATTTTTTTTTTCTAGCGAGAAAAAAAAATCAGAAAATTACTATTAGTGAGTATTGGAGACATTGTCAATGGGAGATGTTCTCTTTATAATATCTTCAACAGGATCTTTCAACTCTGGAAATTCATCCACAATCATGTCAGCAAGTGAAACTCTTAAAAGCATCAATCCAAGCATCATGCC
>NZ_JAJDMI010000221.1:0-271 GCF_020593505.1 Blautia sp. DFI.3.45 | reverse complement strand
CCAGTTCCTGCAGATATGCCTCGACCTCCGCATTTAATATCTTCCGCCGGTATTTTACCGACCATACCATATGGTAATTAATATTGCACACACAAGTGCGATAATGTATAAGATTTTCTTTCATACATATATGATACCATGATATCAAAAATTTCGCAATAAAATATCGAACATATTTTCTTTTTTATGATGCTGGATACAGCTTTTTATAGGGAGGGTTAAATGAATTTTTAAATTCTACCTTGCAAGAGTAAATTCTATACCTGTAGAA
>NZ_JAJDMI010000220.1:0-272 GCF_020593505.1 Blautia sp. DFI.3.45 | reverse complement strand
CAGGATAACGGATACGGTCAGTTCCTTTCCATGCTTGGATATAAGCTGGAAGAACATGGAAAATATCTGATAAAAGTAGACAGATATTTTGCATCCAGCAAGATATGCAGTGTATGCGGGCATAAAAAGAAAGAACTGGCATTATCAGAACGGACATACCTGTGCGAATGTGGAAACCGGATAGACCGGGATGTGAATGCGGCGGTCAATATTCTGGAAGAAGGAAAAAGAATATATAAAAAATGTGCATAATAGCACAGAAAAGATCCGTA
>NZ_JAJDMI010000026.1:0-52771 GCF_020593505.1 Blautia sp. DFI.3.45 | reverse complement strand
AGGGAAATAAAACATGCGTTTTGTGCAATTTTTATTTTTCAGACACGCTCTAGTAGCTGACCGATGAAAATAGGAATCAGATACTCTGCCTTCAGCGGATTGCCCGGCACTTCCTTTTCAAAGAACTCTTTGAATCCTTCCTCCAACACAGCCAGGAAGTCAGGAGTCAAGCCCCACATGTTCATGGAAACCAGAGAATTCACATCGACAGCCACACCGTCTGCCTCTGCTCCGGTTGCAGTCTTCACGATATTCTTTGTTTCCACAACCTCAGTCAGGTTGTTATCCTCATCCATCTTGCAGATACCACGGGTCACACCGCCATTATCGGACAATGTGTTCTTCAGCACAAATCCCGCCATGCAGGACTTGCCACCATTCACCAGATACTCATGGACTGCCTTGAAACCTTCTTTTCCATAGTAATCATCTGCATTGATTACAATGAACGGGGTCTTTATTACGCTCTTTGCTGCAAGCACAGCCTGACCAGTTCCCCACGGCTTTGTACGTCCTTCCGGCAGAGTTCCCGGAATATCGTTAATGTCCTGAAAAGCGTAATCCACAGTTACATTATGAGCAGAGCAAATAGCTGCGATACGATCACCGATGACCTCTTTGAATTCCTTCTCGATATCCTTACGGATAATAAATACCACATGATTGAAACCAGCCTCAATCGCATCATGGATTGAGTAGTCCATGATGATATGGTTGGCATCATCGACCGGTTCCAACTGTTTTATTCCTGTTCCAAATCGGCTGCCGATTCCGGCCGCCATGATAAGTAATGTTGTTTTCATAATCTCTCTCCTTACTGTGCTCGTGCTGCTTTTATCGGACATACCTTAATGCACTGATGGCAACGAACACATTTACTTTCATCTATCTGCGGATACTCAAAGCCTTCTTCGTCCTCGACCATAGAAATAGCCTCTTTCGGACAGATGGCATAACAAGCTGTACATCCACAGCATTCTTCCTTTCTTTTATATAATACTGGTACTTCTTTTTCCACCATTCACAACAACCTTCCTATTCATTTCACTATTGCCATAACCACCTAATTCTTTTATTTTTATTTCCAGCCCAGACGAGCAATGCAGACAATAAAAATGCAGACACACCAACAAACGTAAATTTATGTATTCCTTCTGGGAAACAAACTGCTAATGTTGGAAAACATTCAAACGCTCTGACAAAAATATAATGGCACAGAAACAGTAACGTGCTCATAGATCGGAACCATTTTCCCAAAGATCCAATATGCAAAGGTAGCATAATAACTGACTCAACTACAAGCACCGACACAACAGGTAGCAACAGTTTTCTCCATTCGTACTGAAAGTACACTCCCACAACATAAAGTATAAAAGCTGAGATTGTGCAAATGAATACTGTTTTTGTTTGAGGGATTTTCTGGATTAGCGTCCCAAGCATACAATAAAACATCCCCATAAACACACCATTTTTTATTGTCTTTCCCCAAATCATATAATACAATTTCCAAAATCCTGCATATCCATTGACAGATGCCACATCCAACTGTTTTTGAACAAAGATACCGGCAATAAAGAATACAACTCCTATCAACATGATCCAAGTATCGTTAATTTTCGATTTCTTCAATATCAAAATCAGAATCAATCCAATCAGTAATGCATTCAAATACCATAGCTGCGCATCACCGATAAAAAATACGGTTCTGAACCACTTCAAAAGTACGCCAAGCATACTACTTTTACTCAGTATCAACCTGCTCGGTAAAAGCACAACTGACCAGACAAAATATATTTTCAATGTTTTCAACAGATAACTTATCGCATATTCTTTTTTCTGAGCTTCGTTTTCTAGTTTTTCAATTCTGTTAAAAAAGAAATAACCTGCCACTATAAAAAAAAACGGAACCGCTAAGCTATCAAAAGAATTAACAATACTTGCTAAAATCGGATGTACGACCGTCCCCCCCCGCATGAATATGAATAACCGCAAAAGCGAAAACAAATTTAGCCAGATCGATACTATCCATTTCCTGCTTGTTTAATGCTTTTCCACTCATAAATACTCCTTTCCTCAAGTTTTACTTATTAAGTGCTGTATTTTTCGTTTTGCTCTTCTCAGAACCTTCTTTATATAATTTGCAGTTCCATTGTCCCCATATGCTCTGGCAATATACGAAAAAGATTTATCATTCACATCGTTCCAAAACTGTTCTCTTCCCTCTGGTTTTGGAAATGGGGCTTTCAAAGGTGGTTGCATACTATCTTCAATTCTTGTGCTCTTCCACTTCAATTCAATCTTCACATTTTCAAAGATGCTATCAGCCTTTTCATTATTAACTAGGACCAATGACACTCCTTTATTATCATCGAATTCCGGAGCAGCCTTTTCGATTCCCCAATAATCTGCTATCGTAATATCTCCTGGATGCATGATGGACTTATATGGACATTCATAACAACTCGGTCTAAGAACCATGTGACCATAGAAGAGATTCTTAAAAATCGGGCTACTTACATTTTTTCCATTATCAAACCAAATGGTTTCAACATGATCTTTCCATCCGAAATCCTTCTTGTTTCTAAAGTCAACCTTAACAACTTTTCCATGATTCTTATGTTCCTGCCATCTAAGGTACTTATCCCAAACAACAGGACTCGGAACTCCATGACAGACAATATCTATGCATATAAGGTTGTCATAATCTTTACCAAGAAAATGCTTTAATCCAGCGACTTGACAAGAAGTTCCAGAGAATAGCACCTCTCTTTTTGCATTCAAATCTTCCTGTACTTTCTTATATGTATCTCCCATTTTACTTTGGATATACTTTGAACCACGCATTTGATTTCGTCCATCTCTGCTATCAGTTCTCACATGAACAGCATGAAAATCATCAGTTAAAACGCATCCATAAACAGTACCACCATCATCCAAAACCAAGTCTGACAATGCCGTGAAAATACCACCAGAACGTGAAGCTGCCCTGATTTCTTCGTCTTTATGCTTTACAGCATATACCTTAGGCTGCGACCAATTCATTATGCCGCCCTCCTTTCGGAGTAGTCAACATAATAAATCAAATCAGGATTTAGGGTTTGCCCCCCCCCGATTGATATTAGCTTAACAAGCTTGTTTTTGATTTTCGTTTTTAAGGGAGTTGTTCCATATTTTTTCATAACGAAATCCACTCCTTTCCTTTGATAATCATTCCAAAATTCATCTCTCTGCTCTGATCTTTTAGTAGGAGCTTCCAAGTTCGCCTGCCAGCATTGTTTTGTATCGCTTAGTCTATACTCCAACTTCACTTTGACTGTCTCAAAGAGCTGCTCTCCTCGGTCTGTGTGGATCAGGAAGATTGAGTTGCCTTTTTCATCATAGAAGTCCGGAATTGTTTCCTCAATATGCCAGAAATCTCCGATTGTCATATCCGTCTTTCGTTCAGTTGTCGCATACGGACATTCATAGCAGGACAGACGTAATGCACATTGGTTATAAAAGACTTTAACATAATCCTTTATCAGATGCTCCTGACCGCCAGCTGTTACATATGCCGTCGGAGCTTTCCAACCATTCCGCTTATCCTTAAATGTCAAATATGTAATCTTCCCATACTTTTTCTCAGCAGACTCAGCATATTCTTTCCAGAGCCTTGGACTCGGCGATCCATGACAGATAATATCAACTATCCATACTCGTTCACGGAATCCCTTCATTTCCGCAAACTTACGAAAACCATCGGCCTGACATCCCATGCCGACAAAAAGCAATCGTTTTTCCGGATGATTAATCAGCCAGTCCTCTGCGATCTTATAGATTTTTCCTGGCTTGCTCTGCATATATTTAGAGCCAATAGACTTGTCACGTTCTTCTCTGTTTTCGATTAGTTGAAACTCAGTGGCGTGATCTTCATAATTGTACACAGCGCAAACCACGGCATCACCGTTATCCAGAAAACAATCCGAAAGAGCTACAAAAGCTCCACCGGATGAACTGCGTAACAGAGAAGCCCTATCTTTCAATCTTCCAGCATAAACTTTCGTTTTCACTTCTGTTATCAAACTGCCACCTTCTTTCAGCGGTCTATTACTGCCGCCATTTTTATCTTGTCAACTATCATCAAAAAAATCAATGTTGTAATGTAAACCACGATTGGCGCAATGAACTTATAGATGCCGTACACACCCACTTTATGGGCAACCATACCAATACAGGTAATAAATATCGGATGCAAAATGTAAAGCCATGTGGAATATTTTCTTCCAATCAATGCTAGTGTTTTATTACTCCCATGACATTGCAAGGTAAATAAGAATACCGTAATAGCCAATAAGGTCGTACTGATATAATGATCTCTTGCTGAATTAACATTAAGGCTAACCAGAGCAAATCGTTCAAGCAGTGATGTCGCAGAAAACACAATCAAGAAAATAGTCAAGACTTTCTTTTTGACTTTTTGCCCAAATCCATTTCTAATCAACCGCCCTATACAGAAATAAGGAATACCAACGAACAAGAAATTGCGGACAAGGATATAAGGAAATTCTCTTCCAAGCAACAGAACAGAATATTTTCCTAGAATTAAATCTCCCATCAGTAAAAACGGTGCCGCAAAAACAAGGCATTTTTCGATTTTCAGCTTATCAAAGATGTGCATAATAATCAGCACATACAGGATTGCTCCCAAGTACCAAAGATGCCCCTTCAGCGGAGACTCATTGAAAGCTATAAATTTCAGCACATTTTCAATCGTAAATGTATCAAGCAAGAAGCTCATGTTTCGGCTTAATACGGCATAAAAAGAATCCCACAGCAGATAAAGTACATTTGCTTCAAGTACCAATTTAAAAATCTTTTTTATCTGCCGAGTCTCGCCGTTTTTTTCCTCGACATCAAAGTAGAAGTATCCGGTTATCATAAAGAATACTGGTACAGCAATTCTAGTCAATGCTGTAAAATATTTTCCAATTACTCCCGGAAACGGTACATGAATACAAACAATCAGAAAAGCACAAGTTGCTTTCAGAATGTCAATATTATCTGCTCTGCTCTCAAGATTGTCCTCCCCAACTCACACTATTTCAAGTTTTATTTTCCAAGACGGCTCTTCACCAGATTTACACCCGATTTCAGCATGTCCACATTAGTTAAAACTGCATAAACTGCAGTAATACAAAGTGCTGCAAATTGGATCATCCTATTTCCGCAATAGTATGTTCCTATGAGCATCCCACCAATAAGGACACTGCCAATAATAATAGGCTTTCTAATTTTCATGTGTACAGTTTTATTTACGTCAATATAACGAACAATAAACATTGAAAGAAAGGCAATCAGCGTTGAAAGGGATGCTGCAAACACTTGTATCTTGTTAATTAAAATCAAATCGACTGCGATGTTAATAATAGCCGCTGAGATTGATGTGTACGCAATCTTTTTTGCGTTTTTTTGTGCCACATAGACACAACTATATAATCCAACCAATACACGGAAAAGCATCGCATACATTAAAATCAAAATCTGATTATATGCAGCGCTGTATTTTAGATTAACCATTATGGGAAAAACAAAAGGCATACAGGCAACAATACCAAAACAAGCCGCTGCAAATAACTTGAACAATGATGTCATTGTTTCTGTCAAAAATTCATCCCTATCTTCATCACCATAGTGCAATGAAACTGTTTCTGTCCAAGATAAATTTAAGATATTATAAAAACTTATAAATACATTTGGAAATTTGTTTGCAACAGAGTAAATTCCATTTGCTGCTGTTGTAAGAAAATGTGCAATAATTGTTCGATCTGAAGCATTTACAACCCACCAAGCCAAATTATTTGGAATTAGCGGAATGGAGTACGTTCCAACACTTTTAAATATACTCAGGTGAATATTTTTTGGAGAAATATATTCCCAGCATTTTGATGCGAATATCAAATAAATTAATGTAACAATCTGTGCAGATAACGTGGAAACAAACAATCCTTGGAGTCCCATTTTCAAAATAACCAAAGCAATAACATTTAATATTGTCGTTGTTGTTGCCGAGATAAAGGATGCTACCGTATATTTGACACTTTCTCCTAATCCCCTTACAAACTGCAAGAACAGTGCTGTAAATACCTGTAAAATCACATAAAGCAAAAGGAAGTATGCATTTTCGATATGTAATTTGGGAGTAATTATTAGATACATACCAAAATAGACAACAGATTGTATCATACTAGAAAACAACAATGTTGACAAAAGTTTGCTTTCTTCTTCTTTGTTCCCACGGTAATCTAACATAAACCTAAATAGTCCTTGATCTAGTTGCCAGTTTACCAAAGGCAATAATAAAGCTGAATATGTGACTAATAAATCAAATGTACCATACTCTTCCGTTGATAAAATTGCCGTATATAAAGGCAGTAGGAAAAAGCTAATACACTGCGTACATAACTTTCCCACTGTCAGTATGGCCGTATTTTTTGCTAATTCTGTTTTACGACTCATTAGTATCTCCTATAACAAGTTCTGCCTTGATATGTGGCTATAAAATACCAAGGCAGAACTGCTTATTTTAATATCCTATCAATGTAATCCAGTGACCTGTGACGTTCGTTGTCCAGTAGTAAATTCACTACATTCCATTCAATTTTTGGTATGTTCAATCCATTTGCAGATTTTCCTTTTACAAGTCCACATTTCTCTAACTTGAAAATATTGAGAATATTAAGAACCCTATCTTTTCTTTCAATCTCTGTTTCCACATAAAAAGGTGTGTTCAAGATAATAGAAAAAGCTGTAGCATGAAACGAATTTGTTACTACACATTTTGCACCTGCAATCCACTGCAAAAATTCTGCTGGGCCTGCAGCTCCAATGTGCTTAACATCACGATATTTAAACCACGTTTCCTGATCCCACAACATAAGAAGTTCATAGCCTGTTTCTTCGCTTAATTTTTTAGCAAACTCCAGCGCCGGTTCAGCGGTCTTACTATATCCCATTTTGAAAAAAAGGATGTAATCTTTTTTTACTGGCTTTGCCGCCAAACGCAACCAATTGCTTTGGGTTGTGAGGAAAACCGGATCTAATACAATTTCAATGTTTTTTTCTTTTAATCTTTGATTAAGAGCCTCTTTGGATGCACTTTCTCTTACCGAGATATTCTTAAACCTTTGAAGACACTGAATCATTTCATTCGATTCATCTGTTGAAAAATCAGCACCGCCTGTACTTGCTGCGTAAGCTATTTTTTCTACTGAGTCATCGATCTCCGGCAGAAAGTAGTGCATATCATGCTCAGTAAGATTGTAATTCCATACCTGATCCGAACCTACAATAATTTTTTCAAAGGAGTTGCAAGTCTTCTCAAAAGAATCTTCACTTTGGCATTGTCCTGAACAAATTGTATTTTCTTCTCTGAATGACTGAAACTTTGAATTTCGCTTGATCTTATCCGGAATTCTCAGTATGCTTTTAATAATAACTTTCGGATGCTTACTTTTGAATGGGCTAATTGAATAATCCTTATAAATAAACTCTGGCTCATAATTTATAAGTTCACATTCTGTACCACCATGTTCTATAATTGTCTTTTGTAATGATACAGCCTGTAGCAATGCACCAAAATTATTTGCAGAATGAAAAGTTAATATACCAATTCTGCTCATACATTTTCTCCCACGAATTCTTTCTTACATTTCTCTAGTACAGCAGCAATAACCTGATCCATATCGTAGTACTTGTACTCGCCCAGACGACCGCCGAAAATCACTTTATTCTCTGCATCTGCCAACTTCTTGTACTCAGAATACAGCAAGCTATTCTTAGCATCATTGACCGGATAATACGGCTCATCCCCCGGTTTCCATTCACTGCTATATTCACGGCTGATGATAGTTTTCGGCAAGTCATTTCCATTCTCATCCTTGCCGAACTCGAACCACTTGTGCTCGATGATTCGGGTCCACTGCGTCTCACGGTCCGTGTAGTTGACGGCAGCATTGCCCTGGAAGTTCGGCTGGTCGAGCAGCTCCGTCTCGAAGCGCACCGAACGGTACTCGAGGGTGCCCAGCTTATAATCAAAGTAGGCGTCAATGGGGCCGGTGTAGACCACCTTGTCAGCCAGCGCATCCAGCTCGGACTTGTGCTCCTGATAGTCCGTATTCAGGCGCACCTTGATGCCGTCCAGCAGGTTGGCAATCATCTTGGTGTAGCCGCCGATTGGGATTCCCTGATACAAGGCATTGAAATAGTTGTTGTCAAAGGTCAGGCGCACGGGCAGGCGCTTGATGATGAAGGCGGGCAGATCTTTGCAGTCGCGGCCCCACTGCTTCTCGGTGTAGCCCTTGATGAGCTTCTCATAGATGTCACGGCCCACGAGAGAGATTGCCTGTTCTTCTAGGTTTTTCGGCTCGCCGGTGATTTCCTTGCGCTGCTCCTCAATTTTGGCGGCAGCCTCCTCCGGCGTAACCACGCCCCACATCTTATTAAAGGTATACATGTTGAACGGCAGCGAGTAAAGCTCGCCCTTGTAGTTGGCTACAGGCGAGTTCGTAAAGCGGTTGAACTCGGCAAATTGGGTGATATAATTCCAGACCTTTTTGTTGTTGGTATGGAAGATATGTGCGCCGTACTTATGGACGTTAATGCCCTCAATGTTCTCGGTATAAATATTGCCCGCAATATTGGGGCGTTTATCAACAACTAATACAGATTTGCCATGTACCCTTGCTTCATGTGCAAATATTGCTCCGTAAAGGCCGGAGCCTACTACTAAATAATCATATTTCATATTCTACCTCGCATATTTGATGTAAAAGAGATGTTAATTGCCACTGCGACTGCATAGAAACAAAAAGTCGAATCATATATAGGATTTCCTGTCATTCCATATAACAACACAAAAAATTGAATTGCAAACGAAACCGATAAGGCTAATTTTATACTTGTCAATTCGACATCACGTTCTTGATGACTAAGAAAATTAATATTTTTCCATGTTATTACTATACTTGATGCCATTGCCATAATAAACACACAGAAACCTAAAAGTCCTGTTTCGCATAATAATTCAAGGTATATATTATGACACCCAGCAGTGGCACCCGTTAACGTACTCAAGCCGGATTTATATCGAAATCCATACCATCCGATTCCCAATATTGGATTTTGATTAAAAATAGAGCGCGCCCTATCCCACATAAGAATCCGCAATAAACTTGCATTATCAGATCCGGCTGTTTGAAATCGTTCAAATACTCTTGCAATATCTGGAACATAATCCATAAGAAAATTCAATCCTATCAAAGCAGCCACCGCTGCCATCATGAGCTTGAAGGATTTTAACAACCTTTTTTCAGGATTAACAACATAATAAACGACTATTAAAGTTGCTACGCCGAAAAGCAAATGTGCTCTTTTAGATGTAAGAAGAAGTGCGATAACTGTAGCAATACCAGCTATCATTATATATTTTCGCTTCTTTTCGTGACCATTTAAGGTCAAAAATACAGCCCATACAGTCAATAAAACTATTGTAATATATGTTCCATTTTGAGAGTAATGATCTGCAAGAGCCGCTCGATACCCATACAATCCGTCTTGTGTTCCATCTTGATATTGTTTGTAAGTTGTATTAATAAAAAGCTGATACAATCCATTATTCACAAAAAACAAAAGAGTTGCAATAACATTTGCTATTCCTACTGCTGTTATTATTTGGGGTGCCTTTTTTATCCAATCACAACTTTTAACGCTGGCAAATATGAATAAGTAAGCGCCTATTAATCTTATTGAATTGTAGTAGCCTCCACTCAAAAATTCTTGATTTCTAAAAAGCACAAAGAAAAAACAAAGCATCCAAGGTATAATAATACTTCTTTTCTTATAATACAGCGGTAATAATAAAGGTATCGCTCCAGAAAGAACCAAAATATATAGTCTCGCTTTATAAGGCAAAACGAACTGAGCAATCCCCCAATAATTTCCTGCAATCAGCAGCGTAATTAAACTTAGCGTTATAAATAATGTGTGATTAATTTTTACTTTCATTTCTACTCCCGTCCTCTATATCGTATTTTTTTCTTTTCACCAATTTCAAGCAAGAGTAGAAGTATAACGCAATATTCTTATCATACAAAAAAAACTTCAGTCTCTTTTTGAACGGTTGAGTATTACGTCTGTTTAAAACTTCGATCCATGGAGCAGTATGTAAAACTTTTGAAAATTCAGACACTTTCTTATTGAATGGGTCAGTATTTTCCTCTGCTAAATATGCTCTAAAACATATATGTTTTAGCTTCATAAGTAACCAATCTGTATATGCGGCATGCACAATGCCTGTTGAAGCACCATACTTTTTTTCCAGAATATCCACTGGAAGAGTTAATTGTCCCACGATTTTAGGATTATATTTATTCAACACACTATAATCATTTTGAATATAATAATACCATTTTTCATAAAGCATTCCAATTCGGTAATCCTTAGAACTATTTAACATGGTTAATGCCCAAATAGTATCTTCGCCAACTGCAACTCCTGGGATAAATTGATTTTCCAGTGCAATCTCCTTCTTCAGGAAATGTGCCCAACATCCTTCTCCATTAAATTCCCATCCATCCTGATCAGGTCTCCACCTCTCACAGCTTTTTGAAAAAATATGACACTCCAATTCTTTTTTCTTATGATCATCCAACAGTTCAAATTTTACGTTCTTTTCTCTACTTGGAAAAATACTTGGCCTTTTATCTGTTGTATTTATCATTCCAACTATAACATCACAATCATAATCCTCAACAGCTTGGACCGCGCTTTCTAGTAACCACGGAGTTAATATATCATCACCATCAACGAATAAGATATACTGTCCTGT
This sequence comes from Blautia sp. DFI.3.45, assembly GCF_020593505.1. Taxonomy (NCBI): domain Bacteria; kingdom Bacillati; phylum Bacillota; class Clostridia; order Lachnospirales; family Lachnospiraceae; genus Blautia; species Blautia sp. DFI.3.45. The sequence continues at coordinate 41,907 of NZ_JAJDMI010000026.1, read as the reverse complement.
TGCTTTATTCACTCCAAAATTACGAGCTACTGAGACCCCTTCATTTTTCTTGTGAAACACACTTATACGAGAATCTAACTGAACCAACTCATCTAGTCTATTACCGTAATAATCTTCACTTCCATCATCAATAATAATCACTTCAAAATTGGGGAAAGTTTGAGCAAGGATACTATCCAAACATTTTAATAAATCTTCATATTTTGTATTAAAAACCGGAATAATTATACTTACTATCATCGGTTAACCCTCCCCATATCTTCTATTTGATGCGATATTCTGCCAAACCAATTCGCTCACAATTTTGTTTTCTACCGTTATACCACATCAACAGTTTGTTTTTTTGTTTATTTAAAACAACCGTAGGCTTGTAAACTGCATCTGCATCCCAGGATTTTTTTTCTGGTGAAATAACAGGATTATCCATACTTCTAACCCAATTATGTATTCCGTCATTTGACTCTGCCATACAAACTCTAGCTGTATCCACATTTTGATATCCAATGTAGAACATATAGTATCTATCATTTTCCTTCAAAATATCGCATCCGCCTACCTTGCATTGATCATACTTTTCATTCGACTTTTCAAGTATAGGGTTATTTGCATACCTTTCCCAGTTAATGCCATCTTTACTTTCCGCATAGCAAAGAACATCTGGTTCAAATTGCTCACCAGCTGCATACCACATTTTAAAGATTTTTTCATCTTTGTCCCAGAGAACACACGGATTCATAACCGAGCCTTTTTCGTATGGCTCACTCGGAACAAGAATTGGTTTTTGTTGCATTCTTGTAAATCGAATGCCATCATCACTTGTGGCGATGCCTATTGCACTATTATTTCTACTTTGTCCAGTGTACCACATCAACCATTTTCCATCTATTTTACAAACAGAAGCGCGATTAACCCGTTCTTCCCAGCTTCCCTTATCCCCTGCTTCTAAAGCAACTTTCCATTTTTCCCATTCTGTACCATCCGTAGAATCAGTACATATTATTCCGCTATTTTTTCGTTCCGAGACAAAAAGGCGGTATCTATCTTCTATCATTACTACAAATGGATCAAACACGGAGGCTGTCGTTTCATCGCCAAACACTGGCGATCCATATTTTTCCCAACCTCCCTGCTGAGGAGCGTAATCATAAGTTGCTTTTTTATTATGGATATATTCAATTTTTCTTCTTACCTTTGAGAATACGCTGCTCATCAAAAGTCTCCTATATGTCATCTAATGCTTGCTGCAATTTCTGAAATAATATTAATATAATTTTTTGCAAATTTTTCAACAGTGAATTCATTATTAAACATTTCAATTATTCCAGCTTTGGCATCGCACAATTCATCTACTGGCATTTTTTTAATATCCAATATCCTATCTTGTGCTTCTTCCAACGTATCATAAAATTTTATTCCCGGTTGCTTGAACTGTTCAAAATACTTATTCCCGCCTGTGCGACTCATTACAACGGGTACTCCAAGTGAAAGAACCTCTAATAATATCAAATCAAAGTATGTTTCATGATTTGGCAATACAAAAACATCTGAAGCGGCAATAAGTGAATGTGGATCATTTGTCCATCCCACCTCAATCCAGTGATCGTTTTTCAATCCCGTCATCGGTTCTTCTTTTCCAGCTATTAGAAAATATACATTCTTATCCGCAAGGAGCTTTTCTCCAAGTCTTTTTAAGTCAGCATATCCTTTTATTTCATTGTGCCTTCCGGCATAAGAAATCACAAAAGCGTTGTCTGGAATTCCGTATTTCTTTCTGAAATCTTCTCTATTTACTTTTGCTTTACATCCAACTATTCCAGTTGGCATATAACGATACTTTTTTCCTTCTCGGAGTTGTTCATAACCTTCCCATGTATGATAATATGGTTCCTCCGCTTCCTTACATGGAAAAATAATATAATCTGCGCGCTTAAAAGAATAGGCATCCATTTCTTCAATTCTGTCAACCCATTTTTTCAACATCTTATAATCAAACGGATTCAGCCACGCTAGTTTTTCCTTAAACTTTGCGCACGGAGAATGCGATGTTAGAATTACAGTTCCCTTATAATTTTCCAAAGTTTTTCTACATAAATACATTGCATCAATTGAATGGAAATGAATCATATCATATTGATGTAATTTCTCGTCTAATGGATACGCCTTTTTTTCATAAAAAATGTCATCAACTGCTCTTCTAAATTCTCGCAAACGTTTTGGTATTTTGTCTTTATTTTTGACAGTATCCCTTAAACTTTTAGGTGCCGCTTCATAAAAAGAAACATCTATCGGAAATTCCTCCTTGTTCAATGTATCTAAGCCCTGTCTCAAATTAAATAGATACCCTGCCGGACCTCCTACTGGTTTAAGCATACTTTCTGGATAGTATATTAAAAGTTTCTTTTTGCTCATATGTTTTCCTCCGTTACCGTTGCCGACTCGCAATTACATCTTACCGTCTTTTACTGTAATCATGAAAGCCTGTGTTTTCCCCCCCCCACGAACAATATACTTAACGATAGATTTTACTTTTTCTTTCGCCACAATTCCTGGTGCTGTTTTCACCAAGGCTTTTCCAAAGTTATTGTACCTGTTATAGTTTTCAAAGAATTGATCACGCGATTTACTGCATTTTGAAGGTTTATTTAACTGTTCATTATGTGAAATCGCGTTATTGATGTCGACATCTAAAAGGTTTAATCCAGCACTCTCAATCAGCTCTTTACCTTTTTCACTCTGACAAAGAATTAGTGACACACCATTTTTCACTTCTCCACTTAGTTCGGTTCCCCAAGAATCTCCCAGCGTTATATCAGATACTCTGTCTAAAGTAGCAAACTTACACGAATAGCAATTTTCTGTATAATCATATGAGTGAAGGAATGCGATAAGGTAATTATCCATAGTATGAAACGCTGCAATAGGTTTCCCGTCTCTATTCAACTCATATAAACTTTTTATTCGAAAATTGATATCTGTAAGGGTATTTATATCATGTCCATATTCTTGAAGGCACTTTTTAAGTAAATAAGGTGATGGAGTTCCATGACATATCAAATCAGCGGTAACTAAATTGGTCTTATCTTTAATAAATTGATTCACCGCTGCTACTTGACAGGGCAATCCAATAAAAAGAACTTTCTGATTTGCTTTCACTAGTGATTGAATTTTTCCGTAAATTTTTTCCGGATTACTCTTAACATATTTTGATCCTGCAAATTTTCTTGCAACTGCCATCTCATTTGTTACTTCAAATACAAATTTTCCGCTGTCAAACAAGCAAGATGCTACATATCCACCGTGCTTTATAAATGCGCGAATAATTGCAGATGCAGCACCCCCAGATGAAGCATGTTCTCTTATTTCAGAATCTGCCCATCCTTGATACCACCATTTCGGCTTACTCATGTCATTATCATTTTCTCGTGGACACACTTTCGTGCAAAGTCCACAGTCAACGCATTTTTTAGTATCAATCAGAGCATTATAATACTTCAAATCATCTTTGATTGTAATTGCATTTCTATGGCACTTTTCCACACAAGCCATACAGCCATTACACATATTCAATTCACATACTGTCTTCATTTTTCACACCACTCAAAGCATTGCTAAGCCATAGCAAAGAACGTTTTCTTTCTGCCGCAAGTATCTCATTTACACGGTTGTAATCAATTTTTGATTCAACAATGCTCAAATCTCTTTCATTTTTTGCAACTCGATTTGTTAATCCTAAAATTTCTAAGATGCTTTGCAATCTTGTACTGTATTTTCCCGGATATACAATTACAAATTCTTTGTTGAAATTCAAAGAAAATGCTGTCGCATGGAACGAATCTGTTATAACATAGTCTGCCCCATCAATTAAGGCAAGGAAATCTTCAACCGGTGGATTGCAGAACATTTTTCCATTCTTGTAAAACTCATGTAATTGATAACTTAAATACCTAACTTCCAAACCTGTTTTAATTGAAAGTTCTTTTGCATACGCATCAATTCTTGGATTTCTGTTCAAATTGTAAATTAGAATATACCTGTCCTTCGTGAACTTTCTGGAAGAAATTTTTCTCCAATCTTCTCCACTTAATAACAATGTGGGATCTAAAACATTTGTACTATTCTCGATTCCCAATTTATCAACAATCTCTACTCCTGATAGTTCTCTCAAAGAAATACTATCGTATCTTTTTAAAAGACGCCTCGTTTCATTTACTTCATCTGATTCTAATTTACTTTTTCCAAAACTTGCAGCATATGATATTTTTCTGGCTGACTCAGGAGCAAATGCCAGATAATACGGATATTCAATTCTTTCATTCCATCCATAATTCCAGACCTGATCGCTTCCTGTACAATAAACATCATAATCAAAATTTTCGCTTTCTAATTCTTTCTCACTTTTATATGTTTTAGGTGTCATATCAATATAATCATTGAGAAACTTAAAAAACATCCGAAATCGTATAATGTAAGATGGAATAATTATTGCTCTTGCAGCATTTCTAATCAAAAAACTCTTTTGGAATTTTTCTCCCTTGTTCTTTATCCTTTTTAGCATCCCGAGCGGAGTAAAACGTTCTGGATAATAATCAATGACTTCACATTCATAGCCCATATCTTTGATTTTTTCTTGTAATGCATAGGTCTGCAAAACCGACCCGTAATTAACCACTCGATGTTGTGTTATTATCCCAACCTTTTTACTCATATATCAATAATCCTTTCAACTATTACTTTGTTTCCACAAATCTATATATCTTTTTTCCATTGACTTTGCAGCAGTTCTTATATCAAACTTTTTCGTAATTAGTTCAATTTTATTTCGTTCCTTGTTTATTCTTTGTTGGCTGATAGCATCTACCCATAAGCCAAGATTTTCATTGCCGATTTTCAAAAATTTTGTGTCAGAGCATATCTTAACTTCCCTCGTCACCTCATCTGAAAAGAAACAAGGAAGTCCTGAATACTGCGCTTCTATTCCTGTTACAGGAAGTCCCTCAAACAAGGATGGTAAAACAAAAGCATCCATTGCCTGATAATAATTCTCTACATCTTTATGAACCCCGGCAAAGATAATTTTATCCTTGATTTCCAAATCCTCTGCTAAATTTTGAATCTTTGAAAACAGCTCTCCTTCTCCCAGAAGTAATAACTTGATATTCGGTGTCTTTTGCTGAACTTCTTTAAAAATTCGCAAAAGATACTCATGATTTTTCTGTAAATTAAATCTTCCAACATGACCAATAACATACTCGTCACGGATACCAAGCATTTTCCGCATTTCAATGCGCTTGTTTTCATCGAACGTGAATCTGTCCACATCTATTCCATTTGGTACAAACTCAAAAGTGTCTTTTCCATAAAGATACTTACCTGCTTCCGTTGAGCACGCCAGACGAACATTAGCATTCCATTTTGTTGTTCTGAATAACAAATATTTTGCCGTCCCTTTCAAGGTATGCAAAAAGCCAGCTCCATGGCTATGAGCTATTCTCCATGGTACATTATATTTCTTTGCTACTCCAAGATAAAAAACAGCAAGACTACTTAGATGACCATGAATGATTTGATACTCTTTATGCTCATCAAAGAACCTGTTCAATTCAGAAATATACTTAACAACATTTTTATCATCCAATACTGTAAAATGGTAAATTTTACCGCCCAGTTCCTGTATTTCATCCTCATAAAGACCAACAGCTGCATGATGAACTACAAAATCAAACTGCACCTTTGATTTATCAACCATTCGGTACAAATTCATTATATAGTTTTCCATTCCTCCAGCATTTAATGATGCTACAACCTGTAAAACTCTTATCGGTTCTGTCATAATTATTTTTATCCCTATATTACTTTCTCAAAAATTTCATGTAAAAGATTTTTCTCAATGAATTCGGAAGCACGCAAACAAATGCTTGCCCCAAACCACTAATACAAAAATCCATCAATGACATATACCCTTTCCTATACTGTCCCCACTTAAATTTCAAAACAGTTTTTGCGTATTTAATGCCGCCACGACGTTTAAAAAAGTCTTCACTAGTTCGTATATAATACAGAGGTTCCGGAATATTATAACTTTTTATGTGATACTCTAGCACCATTCTTGCAAACAGATCATAATCTTCATACAGCAAGACTGACTGATAGTTGCCGCTTTTTAACACCGCACTTTTTTTATACATAACTGTTGGATGCAATACTGAACATCTACGGTGCATAAATCGTTCGATTTCATCATTCTCAGATGGCACTCTATGAATTGATATAACATTATCTATATCATCTACAAATTCAGCCTCATAAGATCCAACCATTCCCAATTTTGGATCTTCTCTAAACTTCTCCAACTGCCTTTCGCATCTCGTGCTGACCACATAATCATCCGAATCCATTCTGGCGATAAGCTCATTTTTAGAATTTTCTATTCCTTTTGCAAGTGCTGGTCCCAACCCAAGATTAGTTTCATTGACTATAATATTAAACGTTTTAGGATACGCCGTCACAAAATTATTTATCACTTCATCAAGTTCCGTCGTGAGAGGACCATCTTTTACGATAATAAATTCATCCGGCTTAACAGTTTGATTCAGCATGCTTTCGATACTCAATGATAAGTATTCAGGTTTTTCTTTATAGTATACCGACATTAAAACTGTATATTTTGAATTTTGCATCATTATCTCCCCTCATTTTCCGTCATCTCTTTTTCATTTCTTTTTAATCTATCTACACATCCAAATTCAGGATGATATCAGCGTGTGTTCACCTAAGTGTTTTTCCTTACTGTCATACCCTTTCGGCGCAGCAATCATATTTCTACTTTTCTCCGGTTTATTGAGTACACCTGTCTTGCTTTTGCAAGCATCGAAGTGTTGATTTATATAATCGAACCCCGCATACCCTGCAATGACTTTTTTTCTAAGTGTTGGATTGTTGAATCGAACCTTGTCGGTGCACAAGTTTTGTTAAAACTGTATATATCATCCAGTCCAATTCTCGTCATCCACTGTTCATCATGAACAAATTATTCACTCTCACCGCACAAAACATGAATTTATCATCACCATACATGCTCTACTCAACAGCTGTTTTATGAAGTAGAAATCATCTGTTTTTCTCTATTTTTCATGACTCAACAAACCGTTATGATGTAGGTGTCATTAGCGGGTCAGATAGTGTACTCAACAGCAGTTTCAGACGTTAATGATAAACTCATGGATTTTTGTTGTTTTCTCCTGTTTTCCGCCATTTCTATGATTCTTCTGAAAAAGATGTGCCAATTTTGTGCCGCACGGGCCAAAAGTTCAGCGTTTTGTATAAGTATCTAGCATTTATAGCTCATATAGTTGTAAAATATAGCCAATTTCAGCAGCTCAATTAGTGTGCAAAACAGGTTCTTTTCGATGATGCTACGTCAATATGGTTTGTTGAGTAGACATTTATCGGCGCCGCAATCATATTTCCCTTGTTTTTTACTTCATAAAACATCCGTTGAATCCTCCTATACCGACCCTTCCCTCTTCAGAACCGTCATCACTGTCTTAAACAAAATCTTTATATCCAATCCAAAATTCCAGTTACTGATATATTCTGTATCCAGTCGCACGACTTCTTCAAAATCTGTGATATCACTTCGACCGCTTACCTGCCACATACCGGTAATTCCTGGTTTGATGGCGATTCTGGCTCTATGATGCAGTTCATATTTCAGCAATTCGTCCTGTAATATCGGTCTGGTACCTACCAGGCTCATGGTTCCATTTAATACATTCCAGAACTGTGGGAATTCATCGAGGGATGTTTTTCTGATAAATTCTCCTATTCCTGTTTTTCTGCTTCCGTCCGGAAGGATTTTGTTTCCAATCACACGTGGGTCAAAGTCAAGCTTGAACATACGCCCGTCGCTCATTTTATTCTGTGCCATAAGTTCTGCTTTGCGTTCTTCGGCATCCATGTACATGCTTCGAAATTTATACATCTTAAATGGTTTTCCATTCTGACCAATTCGTGTCTGTGAAAAGAAGATTGGACCTGGCGAACTGATGTAAATAGCCGGTGCTACAAAAATAAAAATAATTCCTGTAAGGAAACATCCTACAAGTCCTCCCAGAATATCCAGTGCTCTTTTGGCAAATGCCTGTCTGTCTGTAGCATAGTTCATAGTGGTTGTCAGAACCGTATATCCGCCTACTGTTTCTACAAACTGTTTCTGTCCCGAAGTACTTTTCACTTTTGCCAGATTTACATGAACTACCATTCCCATCTCCAGCAATTCCTGTATCAGTTCATCCGGATATGAGTAAGATTCATCTATATTTACAAAGACTTCGTCTACCCATTGCTGGCAGATATAGGATGCTGCATTCTCCAGTTCTGCTACTACAGGAATTCCTGAAATCTTCCTGCCGACTGCATTTTTATCAACGATTATCAGACCATTGATGTTATATCGATTGTAATTGTGTTCTTTTACATTCTGGATTACTTTTGCTGCCTGATCATAGTTCGTTACAATGTATAACGAATGCTCTCCACCTTCTGCCATTTTATGGATCAGATGTTTCTTCCATGCTATTCTTGTGCCATAGGAAAGGAATACATAAAATACTCCCATTAGATACAGAACAGTTCTTGAGAAACTATGTCCATCACTGACAGTGAACAGATACAGACCACTTGCCAGTTCCAGCAGAATCATCTGCCGGATAACAGAATGTAATTCCTGATAATGCCCCCTTCTCAGAACTCCTTTGTAAGATTCAAAAATAATGATTAGAAATAAATCCGCCAATATTACGAAGCTTATCATATTGCGGTAAATTCCCGCTCTGAACAGACTCTGAACAGAACCATTTCGAATCAGATGTGCAATTAGTAAGGACAAGAATAAGCATATTAAATCTATAAGTATGAAATCCTTGTGTTTATACCATCCTCTTGACTTTTTCCTATACATACGCTCTTCCTCATCTTCTCCTTCTTTTTTCTTTTTTTAAAGCATCTTCAATCTGGTCTGATATCTTCGGACAAACCAAATAAGCCGCAGTCTTTTATGTTCCGGCTTTTTTATTCTTTATTTATATTTGTCATATTTCTCTTTCTCATCTTCATATTTGTGCATCACCCTTTTGAAATAATTTCCAGACCTGTGCGCAGTTCCTGCTGTCCATCTCCCGCCGGGAGTACCAGCCACGCAAGGCGTTTATGTCTGTCAATTCTGCGGATAAATTTCTCTCTTCCCTGAAGGGGTCCCTGTGTCACATGAGTTGTGCCGTCTTTGATGTAGCCTGTTGACATTGAGATTGTCTTTGTATCCGGCTGCATCAGTGCTTTCAGGAATTCTTCCTGTTCCGGACGTAAGGGTGTTATGCCGGACATGACAGCTTCTGCCAGAGAGTCTGAGCAGTGCTGTCTGCTCAGTGTGGTTTTCAGTTCCTCTTTGTTCCTGCATTCTATGAAGAAGCAGTCTGTAAACAGTGGTTTCTGCTCTACATGCCAGGAACCCTGGTATCTTTTCATGCAGTCATAGGTGGGGATGAAAATTTTTTTCTTATCCTGTTCTGACAATTGGGTGTCGTAAAATTTCTTAAAGTCTGCGATAATATTTCCCGTACATTCGTACACGAATAACATGGCGGAGGTCACCTCATTTTCCAACTGAAGCCACAGAGTATCACACTAAGTGGTACAAAACCCCGAAACTCCTGTAGTTATCAGGAGCTTCGGGGTTTTTGACCAGATTATATGACTGTTAACAGGCAGGAGAGCTTTTGCATGTTTTGCTGCTTTAGTTCCATGGAGGGATGCACATACCGGTTCAGGGTAATATTTACAGTAGCGTGTCCAAGAATTTCACTCAGGCTCTTGACATCAAAGCCGAGTTCAATACAGCGTGTGGCAAATGTATGTCTCAGTGCATGGAAATTCACAGGAACTAGGCCACACTGTTTCTGTACATAATGGAAATATTTCTGCATAGTGCGGGGTTCAATATATTTTTCATTTACAGCGGCAAGAACATATCCCTGACGGTTGGGAAATTCCTTTTGAATGAGCTGGATCAAACTGTCTGGAATTGGAATTGTACGGATAGAACATTTGCTTTTGGGCGATGTAACCATAATACGGGTTTTCTGTGCGGTGGTGGAATCTGGAATTTGCAGCCGCTGCATTGTGTTGTGGACATGGATAGATTTTTCCTGAAATGAAAAATCTTCCCATTTCAGCGCACAGATTTCACCAACCCGCATTCCCGTAAAAAGACACAGCAGAATCCCAAGATTGCGTTCTGACATGTTGGCATAAAGATATCGGCAGAGAATGTCCTGAGAGGAACGTGGAATTACGACTGTATCCGGCGCAGTCTGGCGGATGATGATCTCCTTTCCGGTACTTGGCGGCTGATATCCCTGAATCTGGGCATATCTGAGCAGACTTCTCACCAGAGACAGAATGTCTAGAACCGTCTTTGGTGAGAGTCCCTCTCCGGATGAGCTGCCATGTGTAAGAAGGTCATCACAGAATTTTTGAATCCGGGATGAAGTGAGTTCACTTAATGGAACATTATCAAATTCCGGAAGAATATAAGTATGAAGTATATTGTAGTATTTAACATAAGAAGACTTTTTGATTTGAGACTGTATGGAATTCATCCAGTCATTTGCCAGTTTTCTGATAAAACATGTTGGCATTGTAGTTTCGGGAACTTTGCAGATAGTAGTCTGGTTCGCTTCTATATTAATAATAGCTTGACTGCGCTTTCTTTTTGCTTCCTTATAGGTGGGGGCATATACATATCCGTAAACAGCTTTTCCGGTCTTTGACCGTGCTTTGATGTATCTTCCTTCCCATCGTCCATCTTTGCGTTTGTAAATGTTTTCACCTTTTCGTGGCATAATTAGTGGTTCTCCTTTCAATTTCCGCGTGACGGTTTTATTTACGGTGAATGAGCTAAGCCATTTAGCTCCATATGGCGAATTAAAGGATGAACCTCATTAAAAATTTCATAAAAACGAATGATAATATAAATATGCTTTGGTAAAATAGCATAGAATTTAGCAGATTGCTTTATAAATATTGACAAGATGTGTCACATTATGTAAAATTATCCGTAGTTGAAAATTATCGAATCCGAAAGAAACTGAATCCCTTAGTGTGATAATCTACGATTTCAGGAAGAACATTTTGGGCTTTTCTGATGTAAAAAATAAAGGAATACGTCTATGATTATTATTCCCTGTTTGTATTGATTTATTCGTATTTTTTAGAACTTATTGTTCTTATTTTAACAGATTTTTTATTCTTTTTCAAGGTTTTTGTTCTGAAAATGGACAAAAAAATACCCTGTCAGTTTGAAACCGGCAGGGTTAATACTATCCTTCTCCTGACATACTGGCTTTTCTTTCCTGTCTGTGTCAGATAGCCCGTCGTAAACAAAGCACTCCACATATTGCCTTCCCATCAGACCACAATATACAATACGAAAAACATACGAAGCAATTGACATACGTATAAATACGTATTGCAATATAAGTATGATAAGGAAAGGAGATATAAAAGATCCCAATGTTGCGATACTTAATTGTTTTTTCCATAGTAGCCTTCATGGCTATACTCTGACCACTTCAAGTACATTTCCTGATAGTTCTGTTTGATAAACTCCTGTATCTTTCTGATTTCTCTATCATTGAGAATACCACGATTCTGCAGCACAGTATCGCCGTTGTCTTTTACAAAAAACTTTGCCGAACCTGCCTCGGTTAATTTACGGTCACTCGCATGAACGTGCATACACTCAATCACACAGTAAGATGTGAAGTACAAATAGTATCCTGCAATTTTATATTCATAATACTTCGGCATCTTAATCCTCCATAAACTTACGGTTCTTCTCCAGATAATCTCCAGCAATACGCACTTCAATGTCATCCATGCTTGTTTCAAGTACCTTACCATCTTTTGAAAACACTGCCGCACGATCTGGGCGATTCAGATTCAACACGCGATAGCCCTCTGTGCATCGTGTGAACGCATAGCCGTTCACAATCATGTCCGCCGCATCCGCAACCTGTTTAATATCAGCCATTTGCAACCTTCACTCCTTTTATTGGTTCTAGAAATTTATCAGCATCAAAATAAAGATTTTGAAGAATCGGTACAAGATCAATGTATTCTTCTTCCGGTTCAGCATTCTGCTTATACTTCGCCATCACTACCAAGTAGCCGTTATCCCACTCTTTCACTTCCGTGTAATGCTCCAAAGAATACGGTGCAGCAAAGCGAATCACATGATTACCAAAACGAAATACTGTATAATTTTTCTCATTGCTAAGAGTAGCTTCACCAGTCATGCTGAATCCTCCTTAAAAAGTCTGTCCACCATTTCATGGATTTCATTCACTGTTTCTATATCTGATTTCATTGAACATGGACACGAAACCTGCCGGGAGAGTTCGCTGATTCCTTTCATGAGAAGAGAAAATCTCTTTACTGTAACGTTTTGAATATCAATATCACCGGCTTCCAATTTCTGAACCCAGCGAAGATCCAGCCCTGCTGCATCAGCAAGAGCTTTTTGGGTAATTCCCAGTCCGTGTCTCCACTCTTTTATCTTAACCATGTCAACTCCTCCTGTGCCAATTATACGTCAATATTGGCGCAGAGTCAACACAATTTTCTTTGCTTAGATCCTATATTTATAAACCGGATTACATTGATAATACTATTGATTTGAATTCCAATGCAGCCAAAGAACTTGACTGGATGAGTTTTTGGGAACAATTATTTGTAAAATCTGTCAATTCCTCATTAGATTCTTTTGCCCATTTAAATGAAGAATTAAAAAAGGAACAAAACTCTGAAAAAAAGACACTTCCCATGAATTTGGAAGAAGATGCTCTTACCGCTTCTGAAGAGAAATCCATGATTCAGTCAGGTTATCTGACACGCGATGGAGAAAAATTATATTTACCGGAAATTATACGTCACGCACTTGGATTTCGATACGAAAGAGGAGCACGACCTCGTGTACTGTCGTTACTTCTTAAACATTAACAGTATACTTTTCTCCAATTATCACCGAAAGGCTCCTTACGGAGCCTTTCAAAATCAACAAATCCACTTTTCTGCAGTTTTAGCAATCTCATCTTCTACTTCCTCTGCCATTTCTTTATTCTCAGCACTGACAGAAATATAAATTTTCAGCTTAGGTTCGGTACCAGAAGGACGTACCACCAGAGAGCAGTTGTCTTCCAGCAGGAATTTTAACACATCAGACTTGGGCAATCCATCCAGTCCCTGTACATAATCCAACAGCCTGACAACCTTCTTTCCGCCAAACTCCTTAATGCCACCGCGGAATGCCTGCATGATGCTCTGCATCCTGGCAAAACCTGCGCTGCCATCGAACTCATAGCTGTGCAGGGTGTTCAGGCAGTAACCATATGTCTTATACAGTTCATCCAGCTTGTCCAACAGGCTGATGCCCCGGGTGGCATAGTAGCTGAACATCTCACAGATCATATACGCACCATCCACGCCGTCCTTGTCGCGGACGTAAGAGCCGGTCAGATAACCATAGCTTTCTTCGAAGCCGAACACATAACTGTCTGCTTTCCCCAGCTGTTCCAGCTTGCCAATCTGCTCGCCGATGAACTTAAAACCAGTCAACACGTTGACGGTACGCAGTCCGTAATGGGCGGCAATCTGCTCGCCCATATCCATCGTCACGATGGTCTTGATCATGACCGGGTCGGCAGGCATCTTACCGTGCTTGATGCGCTGACTGCAAATGTAATCCAGCAACAGCATACCTGTCTGGTTGCCGGTCAGCAGCTCATACTCCCCAGCCTTATTCTTGACAGCAATACCCACACGGTCACAATCCGGGTCAGTTGCCAACAACAAGTCAGCGTTGCACTTCCTGGCATACTCCATGCCCAGTGCCATTGCTTCCTTGATCTCAGGATTCGGGTAAGGACAGGTCGGAAAGTGTCCGTCTGGCTGCTCCTGCTCCTTGACCACAGTAATGTTAGTGTAACCCATCTCCTGGAGGGTGCGGGTCACTGGCTTCAACCCCGTACCATTCAGCGGGCTGTACACGATGGCTACATTCTTGTTGACGTTCTCGCCAAACAAGACTGACTGACTCTTGACCTGCTCTACAAATGCAGTGTAAACCTCGTCCGGAATATACCGGATGCTGCCGTTTGCCACGCCAGCTTCAAAATCACTGGTCTTGACATCCGCAAAGATGTCAAGTTTTTCAATCTCGGCAAGAATCTCCGCCGCTGCTTCGGTCGTGATCTGACAGCCGTCAGCACCATAGACCTTGTAACCATTGTATTTGCCGGGATTGTGGGAAGCTGTCACCATGACACCTGCAGAAGTATGCAGATAGCGAGTCGCAAAAGATACGGTCGGCACCGGCATCAGGACAGGCCAGATATTGACACTGACACCATTTGCTGTAAACACCCCTGCTGCGACTTTTGCAAACACATCGCTCTTGATACGGCTGTCGTAGCCGATTGCAACAGAAGGTTCTTTAAAGTGTTTCTTCAAATAGTCTGCTAATCCCTGAGAAGCCTTTGCAACTGTGTAAATGTTCATACGGTTTGTTCCTGCACCGATCACACCGCGCAGACCGCCTGTTCCAAATGCCAGATCACGATAAAACGCATCTTCGACTTCCACATAGTCCATTGCCTTCAGTTCCGCAGCAACATCCGTATCTGCCACTGCATTTGCCAGCCATCTTTCATATTCCTTCTTAATCTTCATCTTACCTACCTGTCTTTCCCCATACCCTGGAGTTCTGTATTTTATCCTCTGATATCAAGGAACTGCGCCTGTCCGTGAATCGTAAGGACTTCTGAATCCGCCGGCACAAACACACAGTCTCCCTTATAAAAATTAACAGTTCCCTCATCATAGGATATCGTGCCACAGCCATCCATGCACAGTAATACCCGAAATGCCATCCTGTCCGCACGGTAATGCACCGTCTGTCGGCGTTCTGTATTGATAAGCATCCGGTATACTTCAAAATATTTGCAGCGTATCAATAGCTCCGATGCCATCCCCGGACGGTACTTCAGAACCCGCAGCGGCTGTCTCGGCTCTGCACTGCCGTAAAGATCTGCCACATCCAACGCCTTGTCGATATGCAGTTCCCTTTTCTTCCCGTCCTTTCCTATGCGGTCGTAATCATACAGCCGATAGGTCAGGTTTGAGCTTTCCTGGATTTCTGCCACGAGTGCACCTGCCCCAATGGCATGGATCGTGCCTGCAGGGATAAAAAACAGGTCATCCTTGTGAATAGGTACCTTCTGCAGATACTTCATCACCGTACCTTCTGCCAGTGCCTTTTGCATTTCTTTCTTTGTGCAGTCCTGCCGCAAACCGTAGATCAGTTTTGCATCCCTGGCTGCATCCAGCACATACCACATCTCCGTTTTTCCAAGCTGACCATGTTCCTTCATCTTTGCATAGTCATCATCCGGATGCACCTGCACAGACAGATCCTTTCTTGCATCGATCAGCTTCACCAGGATTGGCAGCGTTGTTTCGCCCTTATGCCGTTCTCCCAGATACTCCGGGTGGGCTTTTATGACCGCAGTCAGCTCCATTTTGTCAAACGTTCCACAACACACAGTACTTACCCCATCCGGATGCGTGGAACATTCCCATGTTTCTGCCAACGGAGACAACTCAATATTCTTCCCATATTCATCGTTCAGCCTTTTTCCACCCCACAGGTAATCCTTACCTGCCGGACGGAGCAAAAGGGGTTCATTTCTTTTTTCCATGCATACGTCCATTGATCACCATTTCTGTCTTTCTTACCAGTCGTATTTTCTATCTTGTTTACTGCTCCAGCTCAAACTTCTGCTTATCGTGGACGTTGATATCCGCACCCAGCTGTACCTCAATCAGCTTCAGTTCCGTATCAGCTATCACAGTATGACGGCAGCCTGCGGACATAGTTATAACGTCACCTGGCTTTACCATCTGCTCCATACCATCCACGATGGTTTTTCCTTCACCGGATATGACTACCCACACCTCATCCCGGTTCTTGTGGCTGTGGTAATTCATACTGTGGCCGGGATTTAAGGTTACCTTAATCGTCAGGGATGTGGTTTCCACATCGACCACCTTAAAACTGCCCCAGGACTTCTCAGCAAACATAATCTGCTGTTCAAACTTATCTACAAACGGCTTAATGTAAGAACTCTGCTCTTTATCCGAGACCAGAATGCCTTCCGGTGATGCGGAGATCACCAGATCATGCAAACCCATTGCCAGTACCGGCACATCCATTTCATTGATGATATGGACTCCGGAGCACTTGTCGTTCAACTCCCCCTTACCAATAATGCTTTCGTCCATTGCCTCAGTCAGCGTATTCCATGTGCCAAGGTCTTTCCACATACCGGCAAAACGGACAACCTGAATTTTTGACTCATGCTCTGCCACAGCATAGTCGAAAGAAATCTTCTTCATGGTATCGTACTTGTCGAACAAATCCTGATAGTCTGTAAAATCCATCATCTCATGGGCTTTATCCATCACATAGCCCAGTTTATAAGCAAACACACCGCCATTCCAGAGTGCTCCCTGTGCAATATACTGTTCTGCCACATCCGCTGTCGGTTTCTCCCTGAAGGTTCTTACCTCAGCCACATGGTCTGCACTCTCAGGGATGATGTAGCCGTACTTTTCACTGGGATAGGTCGGCTCAATACCCATCAGTACCAGATTTGCCTCGCACTTGTCTGCTTGCTCTGACAGTTCCTTCAATGCTTCAAAGTAATCATCCTCCACATAAGGGTCAACCGGGCAGACTATCACAGATTCAGACGGGGCAACATGCATCACATCCACCAGATAAGCTGTTGCCAGTGCAATGGCCGGGAATGTATCACGGCGGCACGGTTCTACGCTGATGCCCACGTCCTCACCCAGCTGGTTGTGGATCGCAGAAACCTGTGTTTTACTGGTGGCAATAGTCACGGTCGCATCTGTGTCCACCTTCCTGATCTGTCGGTAGACACGCTGCACCATGGACTCATAGGTGCCGTCCTCCTTTTTGAAAATCTTGATAAACTGTTTGGAACGGATGTCATTGGAAAGGGGCCACAGACGCTTGCCGGAACCGCCGGACAACAAAATGATATTCATAATCTTCTCCTCGTAAAAATAAGATCAGCGTTCAGCGCGCATGGGATTATTCAGAAAGTCCTCATACGCAAGGCGTATGCCATCCTCAAGCTCGGTTTTATACGTCCAGCCAAGGTTCGTTGCCTTGGAAACATCCAGAAGCTTACGCGGTGTACCATTTGGCTTATCAGGATCCCATTTGATCTCACCGTTATAGCCTACAACCTTCGCAACCAGCTCAGTCAGCTCCTTAATAGTCAGTTCCTTGCCGGTACCAGCATTGACAGTCTCGTTACCTGAGTAGTTGTTCATCAGGAACACACACAGATTTGCCAGGTCATCCACATACAGAAACTCACGCAGCGGAGAACCATCCCCCCAGCAGGTTACACTTGCAGCATCGCTCTCCTTCGCCTCATGGAAACGGCGGATCAGCGCCGGAAGCACATGACTGTGTGTAGGATGATAGTTGTCATTTGGACCGTACAGATTTGTCGGCATTACGGAAATATAGTCTGTGCCATACTGGCGGTTCAGAAACTCACAGTACTTTAACCCGGAAATCTTTGCCAGTGCATATGCCTCATTGGTTTTCTCCAGTTCAGAAGTCAGCAGGCAGCTTTCCTTCATCGGCTGGGGTGCCATACGCGGATAAATACAGGAAGAACCTAAGAATTCCAGCTTCCTGCAGCCGTTCTTCCATGCAGAGTGAATCACATTCATTTCCAAAATCATATTATCATACATGAAATCAGCCAGTGCATTCTGGTTTGCCACAATGCCGCCTACTTTGGCAGCTGCGAGAAACACATACTCCGGCTTTTCTGCAGCGAAAAACTTCTCCACTGCATCCTGACGGGTCAGATCCAGCTCCTTATGGGTACGTGTCACAATATTCGTATATCCCTGACGCTGCAGCTCACGGACAATGGCAGAGCCTACCATTCCGCGATGACCTGCAACATAAATTTTTGCATTTTTTTCCATCATAATCGTATGCCTTCTTTCTTACATAACAGCCTTCATGGCCTTCTCGCGCTTTGCAAGCTCACGGTCATTCTTTGCCATAATCTCCACCAGTTCTTCATAGCTCGTCTTCTGCGGATTCCATCCCAAAACCGTCTTCGCCTTAGTCGGATCGCCCCACAGATTGTCCACATCAGTCGGCCGGAACCACTGGGGATTTACGCATACCAACATCTTGCCGGTAGCTGCATCGTAACCCTTCTCATCAATGCCGGTACCTTCCCAGCGGATGGTCATACCGTTAGCTGCAAACGCCTTCTCAGTGAAGTCGCGGACCGTGTGCTGTACACCTGTCGCAATGACAAAATCCTCTGGCTTCTCCTGCTGCATGATCAGCCACATGCACTCAACATAATCTTTGGCATAGCCCCAGTCACGCAGGGAATCCATATTGCCCAGTTCCAGATGATCCTGCAGACCTTCTGCAATGCGTCCTGCAGCCAGTGTGATCTTACGGGTAACAAAATTTTCACCACGACGCTCAGACTCATGATTGAACAGAATGCCGTTAACAGCGAACATT
Organism: Blautia sp. DFI.3.45; assembly: GCF_020593505.1. Lineage (NCBI taxonomy): Bacteria > Bacillati > Bacillota > Clostridia > Lachnospirales > Lachnospiraceae > Blautia > Blautia sp. DFI.3.45. The sequence continues at coordinate 23,192 of NZ_JAJDMI010000026.1, read as the reverse complement.
CCATAAGCATCACGGTATTCCTTCACCATCCAGAAGCCATACTGCTTTGCCACAGCGTAAGGGGAATATGGATGAAACGGTGTGGTTTCTTTCTGTGGAACCTCTTCTACCTTGCCATACAGTTCAGAAGTAGATGCCTGATATACCTTACAGGTCTTTGTCAGACCACAGACACGGACAGCTTCCAGCACACGCAGGACACCCAGTGCATCCACATCACCGGAATATTCCGGCGCATCAAATGATACCTGCACATGGCTCTGGGCAGCCAGATTATAAATTTCATCCGGTCTGATCTCTCCCACCAGACGGATCAGCCCTGAAGAATCAGACAGATCTCCGTCATGAAGTTTAATCACATTTTTTTCGATCAGATGATCGATACGGGCAGTATTTGAAATGGAAGCACGACGTACAATACCGTGAACCTCGTAACCTTTCTCCAGTAAAAATTCAGCCAGATAGGAACCATCCTGACCGGTAATACCGGTAATCAATGCAACCTTAGACATATATTAACCTCAACTTTCCTTTTGATTTACTTTCTGTTGATCAATAGCAACTGTTCAATACCTCCACAGTTACTGCATTTATTTTAGTAAAAAATCCGGAAAGCCTGAATTCACGATATTGCCCTTTCTCCCTGTTTTCTTACATTATCTTGCTCTTTTTTCTCACTTCTCCCACTTCTCTCTGTACTCTAAAGGACTCATGCCTTCCATATGTCTGAAAACCCGGCTGAAATAATGAGGCTCCCCCAGACCGCATTTATAGCCGATGATCTTTATCTTTTCGTCGGAAAAGCGGAGCATATATTTTGCCTTCGTGACTCTCCTGTTCATCAGGTAGCTGCTGATACTGACACCAAACTGCTCCCTGAACACGCGGGTCAGATAGTATTTACTGATAAAAAAATGCTCTGCCAGAAAATCCAGGCTTATTTTCTCCTGATAATGCTCATCCAGGTACTGCTTTACAGGAAGTACATTCTGTTTTTTCAGATCTGCATCCCTGTGTTTTTCTCCCGGGTGCCAGGACTCATTCATCAGAAGCGTCAGCAGATAATTCAGCTCACTGTTGATCTTCATATCCCGAATGTAATCATCGGAATCTGCCAGCTCATAAATCCTGTGACAGATTTCCAGAAACCCGGAAACAGAAACGGGGTGGAAGACTGCTCTTCCACCCCGCTCTAAATACTTGTCATAAATTGCTGTCATATTCGGCCCATAGAAATGTATCCAGGATAAACTCCACAACTTCTCCGAACTACTGTGTGCATACTGTTTCCTGCAGTCAATAAACACACAGTCTCCTGTACGAAGAGAATAAGTTCTGCCTTCACAGATGAGCTCACCCTCGCCATCTGTCACTGTAAAAAACAAATAAGAGGACAGGTTACTGCGCCCTGTGCTGTGAGGCTTATGTACCTGCAGAGAGCCAATCTCCTGCAGATACAGTAAAGAAGTCCTGGCAAAATTTGACGGTGTATATAAAATCCTGTCAGAGGTGACAACCGGTAATTGTGTATTAACAAATAAATCTTTCATCTGATCTTTTCCTTCGGAATTTCTATTCCCATACAAGCTTACAGTCAGCTACGCCAACAAGGCTGTCCATAAATACTTCTTTCAGACGTTCTTCTACCATCTGCCTTGTCACACCCTTTTTCAGAATCACCTGAAGGAAACCGCCGCCACCGGCACCACATACCAGCTTTCCGTCCACCAGCTCCTCAATACTGCTGAAAATCTGCTCAATCAAAGTGTTACTGCTTCCGGCATCTATTTTCTTACTCAGTTCCCAGTGATAATCCAGAAGCTTTGCAAAACCGTCTACGTTTCCACGCTCCAGTTCAAAGCGCATCAGTGCTGCTGTTTTCTGGATCTCCTCCAACGCAAACAGACTGTCCGGTTCATTGCCCACATAGCGCCCCACCACATCACGGAGAAGATTTCTCGCCAGACGCCTCTGCCCTGTATAGATCAGGACAAATCTCTCATCCAGTTCCTTCTTTGTCTGCGGTGAAAGCTCTATGTGTGCTACCTGAAGCTGCTGTTGAAGCCCAGGCATGGAGGTAATATATTTAAGACCAGATGTAATACCTCCGACCTGATCCTGCCATCCGCCTCCTGTAGACATGATCTGCTCCATTGCCAGTACATGGGCATATAAATCTTCTTCTGTATATGCGATTCCCATAAATTCAAACACTGCCTTCACACAGGCTGCCGAAAGAATAGATGAGGTGCCAAGACCGGAACCTTTGGGAACATTTGTTACCTCAGAATGCATAACAAAACCACTGCCAAGACGTTCCAGTATTTCACCCAGAGTATGTCCTTCCCTGGGAATGATCCCACAGGCAAGAAGACAAGCCTTCTGCAGGGCAAAAGGATCATAAGGGTCACCTGTCGCCTGCAAAGGCTCAATCGTGTCAAACTCTCCATGAACATCCATATCCCGGCTGTCAAAAACCACCTTCTGCTCAGGAATCCTCTCCAATGTCACCTCTACCGGCTTCTCCCCGTTCAGAAGAATAGCTGCATTTAATACAGTCCCGCCCTTTTCATTACAATAGGGCGGCGTATCACTCCAGCCACCTCCCCAGTTCACACGAAGCGGCAGCCTAACTGTATGATGATCTGTAACAATCCTTGCCTGCTCATTATAAGCAAGGCTTTTGATCGTCGCTTCCAGAACTTCCGACTGAATAATGCGGAAACATTCCTGCACCTCATTCTCATCCTCAAGGATCACTCCCAGATAATAATGCAGACGCATTTTTTCACCGAAATCTGCTTTTCTCAGACGCTTCTCCAGCCATTCCTTCTGAATCTTTGTCAAAGACTGCAGCTTTCTTATACTTCCTGCCGGAACCTGATCTCTGATTGCCTTTGCAATCCCGTCCATAGTTACCAGATCTGCCATCCGCTTATTCCATGCTATGATAGCATCCGGATCCGCCTCATTAAATCCGGCGCAGAGAGACTTGTGGGAAGCTGCAGTCCATAAAGATCTGTCAAAATCTTTCCCTCCTGTGACAATCTCATAAAGTTCCAGTGCCGCATCTGTTGCCTCCCGGATCGTATCTGCCTCCTGATACAGCGCAGCAGACCACAAGGTATGTGCCTGTCCGTTCTCCTCCCAGAATCTCACTCCAAGTGTATCTTCCAGTTCATCCAGATCCCTGCCAAACAGTCGGTTCTCCTTAGGATTATCATTTACGCCAAAAATACGGACAATAAATTTTCCGTTTCTCTGCTTCAGCCCATGGAGAACAACATTATCAGGAATAACCTGATCCTGCACATCTATGTAAGAGAGCACACTGTGGCTGCCAATCCTGGAATTTCCATGCACATAAGAAACCTCCAGATAACAGTCCTTCCCAACAGATGCCCTGCTGCTCAGTACACTGTTATAGCCGGACACATCACTGCGGATACTGCTGCCCACTTTCCGGCTCCATCCCAGATAATGGTACTCATCCACACCTCCGTTCATCAACTCCAGTATCTCCCTGGTCGTTCCAAAATGAATAAACTTCGCAGGTGCCAGACGCAGAAGCTTCATCCTGTAGGGACGCAGCACCTCCCACACACGGGTTCTGGCAGCCGTCAGTTCTGGACAGAATTCACCCTCCGGCTTCTCCCTGTAAAAATCCTCCAGCGTAGAATCCGAAGCCAGAGGATAAAGAAAATCAGCGTAAAGAGAAAGACGCGTTCTCTCATTGACATTTCTGTCATAGTCCGCGTCTGTTTCAATCAGTGAATATAAAGATTTCATAATGTCAGTACTAAAGATCAGTGCCCCGGTATCAATATCCACACAACCGGATTCATTGACTGCTCCTGCTTCCCGCAGGACCTCCACAGATTTCTTCTGCAGACAGCACTTCACATTTCCGTCCGGTCCATTCAGATAAACACCATGGTTCTTGCCGGTCTCTACGTTTTCCTTAAAGGATATGGCAGCTGCACCCACATTGTTGTAGTCAATCTGAAGAGGATTAAATAAAAGCAGTACATCTCCCGACAGCAGCACCATCCCTTCACGGATCCGCGAAGGAACAGAACTCATGCATATCATGAATTCATCAAATAAAGTGGAACTACGTCCATTGGGTAATTCATGAGGCACCGGCGAAAAAAGCTTACCCAGCGCAGAATACTGAGGAACACGCTTACTGTCCCCGCCTGAATGAATCACCAGCACACGAAGGCTGTCAAAAGATCCTTCCTGTTCATGAAGATATCTCAGAACCTCCAGCGTAGCCCCGCCGGATCCGACACGCCTGCCATCACGGTCCGGGATGGCAATAAACTTCGTGCCTCTCGGCAGGAAATTCTGCCTGTCCGCAATCTGTTTACGGAAACCTTCTGCCTGCTGCTCATTGGAAGCAGTCAGGATCACGTAGTCCCAACGTGGGAAGCTACGGAGTTTTAAAGATCTGTTATAATCGTCCCAGCAGTCCTTGTAGGCCTGGGACAGGAAAAGGGAATTTAAGTTTGTCATTTGGGAGTCCTCCTTGGGTATAGATTTTTTCAATATATTGTTTCGTTCGGGCATTTTATGGAAGTTTATCGTTTGCGTCATCATTTACTGTAAGAAATGATTGGTTCAATCCCATCTTTCGTATCTTATCCAGCCAATCATAAATCATTGATTTTGAATACATTTTTTCTCCATTTTCGTCTACCTTTTTTTCCAGAGCTCTTGCAATAAATGCATATTCATTTTCCAATTTGATATTAAAGATTCCCTCCCTCTTATATATGTAGTTTTAATAATTTTTTCAGGCAAAGAGACCTAAATTGTTTCATTCCCGCTTGTAATAAGTTTCATATCCAGAAAACAATTTTCTTATTTTACTCAAAAAAACTATGTACATATTCCTTGTCGGTTGCAAGATTTAATATATTAAGATGAGTTATTATCTTTTCTAATAATTGCCCGTCCACGCATATAGGATTACTTTCTAAATCGGTTGTATTTATATTTAGAGCGTCCAGTTTTTATTGATGTACACATTCAGGAATTTTATCAATAAATTTTTCTAAATTTGATGATTCCGGTTTTGCAAAGCTTAGTTGTAAGCCTAATTTTCTGATATTCTCAATCCACTGATAAATGAACATTCGATTATAGAGATTTTTGCCATTTTCATCTTTTGCTTTTTCCAAAGCCAGTGCTATTAATGCGTATTCATTTTCCAAATAAGTTGAAAAAATCCCCTGATCATCTGTATTTATACATACAGGAATCTGAGGACATTCATTAAGTTTGGTTTCCGATCCAGTTAATCCTATATTATATAATTTGAATACCGGATGCTTATCATATCGATCAAATGTACCTATAAAAAAGTTAGACGAAGGATTAACTTCTATTCCAATTCCCAGTTTTGAAATCCAAAACTGCATTTCTCGTTGGATTTCTTTTATACATTTTATCATTTTATGGCTTATCTGAACTTCTATTGTTTTTCGTCCTTCATTTTTTACATGTGGATTATAATGATAGAGGAAATATAAATAGGCACATTCAGGATTATAACGAATCCGATAATCTCTCGGACATTCTTTATTCACAGAGAAGCGTTTCCATTCGGAGAAATCTTCTGTATCTTTAAAATATCCATTTTTATAACATTCCGGATCATCTCCGCGTAATTGCCATGCCGAATAGTATTCAGAGATTCTAAAGTTGAAATGCGTATTACTATATCCTTTAGATACACGCTCATTGCTCCTCTGAAAATATTTTCCTGCCTCTCTTATAACAGCCTCAAAAAATTCATCCGATACAGCATCTCCATAAATCAGTCTGAAATATTTATTATATTCCTGCTCAATATTTAACAGTAAATCCTCATATCCGATAAGAGAAAAACGTTTAATTCGGTAATATACCCATACAAGATTGTCCAGATAATCCTGCTGCGTAATCAATATACAATTTTTCTTTCCTTCATAATATTCATCCGGATCTTCACCCAATGCCAATGCATGACCTAATCTTGAACCACAATTAAGATTAAAAAACATAATTGCCTCTTCAATTGCTCTAAGACCATCTACCAGACTTTGAAAATCTTCGCCTACATGATATGTCATCTGAAGCTGAGGTACTGTTACTTCTTTATTGTTGTCATAATATACTTTATTTCTTTTCGCATATACTATATGATTTTTTAAATAACGATAGGTCTGAGCAAGAACTTCCGGTCTGCATCCTATTTCTCTTGAACATCCATCTATTCCCCTCAATCTTTTTGCTGTTTCAGGAAATTTTGTACGAAATAGTGCAATTGCTTTAGCCTGTTTTTGCAGGCTGCGCCTTTTTTGATAATGACGACAATAAGAATCGCTGTTTAATAGTTTCTCATTATCCTTCTCTTTTACAAAATGAAATACATAAAAATATCGTTCCATCAATTCTTTATCATTTTTCATGACTTTATCATATTTTTCAATGTATTTTTTGTTTTGTAAAGCTGTTTTTCTTGGTGTAAGACGTGTTTCAAGATGAAGTATGTTCTGATTGACAATCGTTCCTTTTAATGCCATTTTTATGTATTCTTTTTCCAGAGGTGTATCTTCAATAAAATCTTCTTTTCTGTTCTGATACTTTTCAAAATTGTCAAATCCAATATTTTCATTTGTTTGCACAAGTTCCGCTCTAACTGCACGCTTTATAACAAGGTATAGATAGAACAGGTTAAAATATTTTTGATCTTTGACGGATTTTGCATATATTCTGAGAAACATTTCATACATAAGCCATCGTTCACCAGAAAGGCTATTATTCACCTCATTTTTTCCTATTCCTTTTCTATATTCACCTGTCAATGCATAATCCAACTGTTTTTCACCTTTATTCGTTCTGAAAAAATCAATATTTTCCTGAATTTTGTTTCGGTAAAAAATAATTTCTGTTTTGTCTTTCAGTAGAAACATTACAAGATTTTCAGTTGACCATTTTCTTGTTTCAGGATCAGGATCATAATTATTCCGAACCAGATTATTGGCAATAAAGAATTCCTGTTCAGTTATTTGCGCGAATAAAAAGCAGCGTATCAACGCTGCCTTTAAATATAATGAATACAGATGTTCTTCTTCCGTTCCAATTTCATACGAAACCGAAAGTCTTTTATTGCCATATCCTTCCAGAATCTTCTCATATTTTTTGCTCCTCACATGATTCATCATATTAATCCAGGATAATGGAAATTGTGGTGCTGAACCTTTTAAATGAAAATGATTATCAGCCAGCCCCTGCCGCAATATCCAATTTAAATGCTCATTATTATTTCCAATTACTGGTTTCCACGAAAAATCCCTGTTCCTTTTTCCTTCCCTACAGTCCTGAAAAGCCAGATATGCAGTTGTAAATATATCTTCTTCCAACAAATGTGAAGTAAAACGCCATCTGAGTACATTTTCATAACGGCAAATCGGTTCACCATCTATTTCCTGCAAAACTCTGGTTGCAAATATCAAAATCGCATCAAAAACACTGAAACCTTCTTTGTCCTCATATTTTCCGATTTCAAAACCTCTCACATAATTTGCCTGATCTTCATATTCATTCTTAATATAGTCAAACAAATTATCCAATTCATCATTAGAATAATATTTTAAATAGTATCCTGCTATTTTTACAAAAGTGTCTCGATTAATATTATCATACTGAATCTCTGAGTTCACTATTAATGATGTTGGAATCTTGCTCAATACAATATTTAATACCGACCGTAAATTATCCATTTAAGCTCCTTAGTCATCAAGTCCAAATTCCTTTGGTACATAAACCTTCTGAACAGTATCAAAAAACAAACTCAAAAGATCCATATCCTCATTTAAAATCTTCTCAAACAATCCAAATTCAGAAAAATGTTCTTCATATTCTGTGCCAAATGCTTTGTCATATTTTCTGAGGTTTTCTTTGATAATCCAACAGTATCTGTATAAATGAAGCGACACATTTTCTAATGTGAGTTCCATCATAAATCTTCCTGCAAACTCTTTTTCCAATTCCTTTCCCAACCCGCATAGAAATTCCAGATTATAAAATGGCATAATCTTTCTGCTATTCTCATCTCTACATATTACTAATCTTTCAATTATTCCCTGTGCCTTTCTTGATGTAACACCACTGTCTTTCAGATTTTTCTCCATACATTCGCAAAACATTTCTGCCAGTTTACATCCTTTTAAAATGTTTAATATTGAATTTGAAAAACTAAATATTCCCTTTCGACTCCAGTTATCATTATGTTTTTCTCCTAAAGTCATGGTCTGATTCTCCTGAATAAATTCCCATGAATTAGTTTCTTCATTGATATCATTTTCCAAATTAAAAAACAATGTAATATATTGGAAATTTTTCATCATATCTATCTCACTATCTGGAATTTTCCCTGATTTATTGGCACTAACAATAAACTTCTTTACCTGAATTTCCAGTGCTTTATTTAGATTAAAAAACTCAAAACAATGAACATTGCACAACATTGATCTTTTTTCTGTTGTTCCTATTATTATGTATTCAGATCCCATCTTCTTTTCCCATTTTCCCCAGAGTCCCCATGGCGAATAATAGTCATAAAGTTCCTTGGATTTCTCTGTATCCTGCATCATTTCCATAATTTTCATAGAAAGAAATAGCATACAAACGTTTGATTTTTTTCTTTCTTCAATATTTTTCGACTGGATCAGAGATATCATTTCCAAGATACTCTGATTATTATTCCCAGCATTCAAAATACTTCCCAGCAAATCCGTCTGCTCTTTTGGTCTCATGTCTCCTAAAATGGAAAATATCCTTAAATTTTCATCTTCTTTTTTCAAAACATTAGGAAACATTTCTCCCCAAAACCATTCATACGCTTTACTTTTTCTTAACGAAATATCAATGTCCGAAAGTTCACTCATTTTCTTTATCCAGGTGGAAAGTTCACGTAATGTATTTGGCGTAAAATATTTAATCAATTCACCATTCTTATATAATTCAATTCCCAGCTTATCTCTGCAATCTCTCTGAACTATTTTTTTAATTGTTCCTTCTCCGTATGGTTCTCCTTCATCATCCTTGTAATATACCTCTATTTCTTCTCTGTCCAGAAGTTTCCATTCACTTCCTGAAGACATAATAATTCTTCTATCTGATGGAATTATTTTCTCCAGGTATTCTCTGGTCAGCCTTTTTATGTGTTTATCCATATTCTCGAATTTATTTATGGAAGAAAATTCTCTTGAAAAATGGTTATCACATATTTTTTCCAACTGATCATAATCAGCTGACAGGAGAACAATTATATTAGGTCCCATTAAATATTGACGAATCTGCTCTATGATTTCAAATCCATGATCTATATTCATATCTGCTTCATCTATTGAGATAACCAGAAAGTGATTTTCTATTTTCAGGTCTTCTGTATTTGGATATTTCATGATTTCCAAATATTCTTGCACCAATTCCTGAAATGATTCTTTTAAATTCCAGGAAAGAGATAATTTCTCCAAAGTTTCCAGAAATGTATCATCTTCATCTTCTATAACATCTTTTGAACTTCTCAGATTCTTCAAATTTGTATATACTCTGTCAAATGCCAGTGAAATATTTCTTTTTCTATATGAGTAATCATTCGTTTGTATAATTCCCATTCTCCGGCCTTCATAACTATGGTTTTCTTCTTCTTTCCATTTTTTCAGCATTTTTGACAGTATACATCCAAGAATATCCTCTTTTTTGTCCATAACAGAAGCATCTATATATTCTAACCCTGTAAACATCAAATGATCTTTCGAAGATAATTTATTTTCACCTTTATCACTTTTTCTGTAAAAATCTTTAAGATATTCCATATAGGAAAGCATCGTTGAAGTTTTACCAGAGCCTTTTGCACCTGTAAAAAACAATATATTATATATCTGTTCTGAGTTTCTCAGTTTGTTTCCTGTAGTACCTTTGTTTTTTAATTCCCGGAATTTTTTATTTTCTCTCAGTATTTTTTTCGTTATCGCATAAGCCTTTTCATATGCATCTGCTGATACGGAATTTTCAAATTCACTTTCTTCCTCATATTTTATGGCAGACAGATCATCAATAAGCAACTTGTATTTTTTCTCTTGCATAACCATTTCTCCTTCGAATTTTTATTTTAGATAATATAAATCTATTCTTTCCTGTACATGCTCCATAATGTTTTCCAGAAAATCGTGCTCTCTCTCTTTTTCAGTTTTCTCTGTATCTGACATTTTTCCCATACAATGTATCATTTTTTCCAAGTGAGAATATTCAACCTTTTTCTCTTTCAATTCATTAATCAGCTCATCTAATTCATTCCCCTTATATGCTACTTTTTGTCTAAATATGTCTCTTATTTTTATCATTATTTTTTCATAATACTCAAAATCATAAGTTGTTGTACTATTATATAAATGTTTTCCTGTTTTGTTTTTAAGTTGTTCAAAAATACTTTCATAAATAATTATTGCCTTTTTCCATTCTCCTCTCTTTTCATAATAACTACCAATCTTATATCTTGCTCTGTAATGCGTTTTTGCTTCATCTGCTAATTCATAATACTTAATTGCCTTTTCTATGTCTCCATATTTCTTCTCATAAACTTTACCCAATTTATATAGTATCTCCGGATTCCTTTCATTCTCCAGTATTTCTTTGTAGTACAAAACTGCCATTTTATTTTTCAACGGACTGAGATCAGCTATTAATGCACATAATTCGCACAGAGCTGGCTGCCACCCATATTCTAGCGATAACTTATTTACATCTTTAAAAAGATCTTCTACCTTTTCTTTTCTTTCCTCCGGATTTCTGTTCTCGATAGCTGTTTCTAAATACTTGCAGTATAAATACATAAATTTGTAATTCCATGAGTTGCTCTTTTTTACCTTTACTTTTTTTTCCAGTTTATCTAAATAGTTTTTTAAATCACCAATAGATGTTTTGCTGTTATTCAATATCCATGTATCCCATTCCGTTAATCCTTCATATGCCAGTTCGAAATATAGCCAGGTTGACAGCCACAAACTGTTACCTATATATGTTTCAAGAAGATTACTATAGTTTTCTTTTTTCTTAAAAGTAATTTTGTCCAATGCATTTATAAATGTATCTTTTTTTTTCCAGTCATATGGCAAAATATCTTTTCTGCTTTTGTACAACGCATTGCTTCCGCAATTTTTTATATTCGTAAAATAAAATACATTGTCTTTAATTTTGCTATCCTTTATTACAGGAAGATTTTGTTTAGATAAAAAATATAAATGTAAACATTCTGTTTTTATTGCTTCCAGATTATGCTTTTTCGTATTTTCAATTTCGTTTCCTATTACCCATACTCCACTCATTAAAAAAAATTGTTTCCAGAAAGAATAAGTTACAGTTTCATTATTATCATATGTTATATAAATTTTATTTGTCATCCCACTGTTATCCTTTCCTTTTCTTCTTCTCTTTTCAACTCCTTTTCTTTTCTTTCGTTATTGCTTCGCAAAGATCTTTTAAAAATATTTCCGTTGCTTTTTTCTTATCTGCTTCATCACCGGAAATACTTACAATATGATTATTTCTAAAAACTTCTTCCTGTACATAATTTGGTGTTGCAGTATAAATATATGAAGGATTCTCAAGCTTAGTATTTTCCCATCGCTTTCTTGAAAGATATAATAACTGCTTAATATTAATATCTGCCAAACTATATCCCAGAAACAAAACCGTATATTTTAACAGATCTGCCTGCAGTTGAATATCCATAAAAGACTGATAATCCATTCTTTTAAAATATTGGCTTTCTGTCAATACTATACTTTCCATATCCTCAGTATCTCCATGAAATTTCATAATCCTTGGATAATTATGTTCATCGCTGTTAAAGTGATTTAACTTTACAATCTTATGTAGTTTCCTTTTTTTTAATTTATAATACTCTTCCAGCATATGATCGTAATTAGTTGTATAAATTACCGGACAGTCCAGTTCCATAATATATTTATAAATCATGGACTCCTCCAGATGCTTTTTCAAATCAGGATTCTTGTTTATATCCCATTTATTTTTAAATATATCTTGTAGTTTACCGCCTTTTCCATCACTATATTCAGCCAAAAGCATATTATCGCCATATTCTGAAAAAACATCAGGATCATAATCATCTGCCTGACCAAGTTCTCCTATTAAAGAATTCCAGGATGGCAGCCCTATTGACGCAGATATTCCGGCTCCAATAAATAGCATTACTTTTTTCTGATTGATCAATCTCGCCAAATCTTTTATATTATTCTGATAACTTTCCAAATCAGGAGAAAGTATTTCTTCTTTTTCTAATTGTTTCGTTAATTCTTCCCATGCTTTTCTACGCATTGAACGTTCATTTTTATCAAGTCTGGCATAAATCTCATCCTTATCATTATTTTCAGAAGGTTTAAAAATACTATCCCATGCATACGCTCCTTCTAATTCATCTGCCTTCTCTGTAATTCTTCCATTTTCCATTCCTTCAGCAAAAATCAACTTCTTTCCCGTACAACAGCAAAGTTTAGTAATTGCTTTTGCTTTCCATTTTTTTTTATAATTGCAGGAATCAACTATTTCTTTATTTCCAAGTTTTTCAAAAAAATAGTTCGTCTGAAGTCCCGGTAAGTTATTAAATGCTTCAACCTCTAATATCGTATGATCCACGATCACAGGACGTTTAATTTTCTTAAAAGCTGCTAATGCCTTATGTCTAAGTAATTCTTCTACTTTATCAGTCTGCAATTCTTTTATAGAATATTGATACCATCTGATATCATATGAAGTACCCTCTGCCATTTGCTTCAATTCTTCATATTTATTTTTACTATTGGATACAAAATATAATAATCGTTTCAAATCTGTTTCCTCCCTCACCAGCTTACTAATATCTATATTTTTGTAATAAAAAAAGCGTATATATGTCTATTCTACTTAAAATATAGAATATATTTCAAACATATAACCGCTTCTTCCTTTCAATATGCCATAGAGCAATTAAAAGATTTTTTCTTTTGTATGAATTTCTTATAAAACGTTTAAATAGTTATTTGAAATTAAAGTACATGATCATTTTTTTCAAAAATTGTTACCGTCCTTTTATTTTACCATATTAAGTAATTTTTTCAATGGCTTTGTTTTAGTTTACAAAAATTAGTACTTAAATATGTTTCTGATCTTCTGGAAATCATTAAAAGAAATATTTCAATCCACTCCTACTATTTTTTCTATCTGTTGCAAAATTTGCCCTATTTCATTTAATAATGTATTTCTTGGACGTATTTCTCTTACAAAGCTGCTATCCACTCCGTATTGACGTATTTTATCAATCCATTCAATAACCCGTTCTCTTGAATATCCCTTAGAAAGTAAAGCATGATACATATATCCCAGTTCATTTTCACAATTTGTACTGAAGATTAAAGGATCATCTGAATTAATCGTAACCATTACTTCATGTGCATGTTCATTAACCAGTCCATGATTATTCAGATTCATAATATGATGCATAAATAGTTCACGATTTTCTCCAATTGCTGTATTGGAGGTGGGATTAACTTCAACAAAAATACCTTTTTGCGCTACAATTCTTAATAATTCCTCCTGTATTTTTAAGTAAAGAGAGAGATTTTCTCTTTCAACATGTACCATAATCGGCTGCTGCATTCTCCTGTAATATACAGGACAAAAATATGCACAAACCAATTTTTCAGTCGTCCATCTATGTTCTTCATTGCTCCTTCCTTTATAATATTTACAAAAGTGTTCTCCATCTTCTTCCAGCATATCTCTCTGACAATACTGTTTCATCATTTCAAACGATTTTTCATGCAATAAATGAAATTTTTCCAGATATGCTTCATAGAGTATATCTGGTGTTAAATTTGTATCATTGCCATATATTTCCGATGCTAAAATCTGAATTTTTTCTTTTAACTGCTCTGCAAAAATATTTACATTTAATTCTCCGGATATACTTGTTCCCCATAACCATACAAGATTTTCCAGCCATTCTTCTATCGGAATAACAATTGTTTCATGCCGGTCAACCCATCTTTCAATATCTTCACCAAGAGCAATTCCATGACCAATACGATCTCCGGCTTTAAATCCCATAAAAGAAATAGTTTCGTATATATGACGGAAACCGGATAAAATATGTCGGAATTCTTCTCCTACATGATAAGTTAATCCAATATTATTAATTCTGGAATATCTATTTTTTTCCTGCCGGATGGGTTTTGTAATAATCTGTCTGCGAATCGCAAGATAAACAGGTGCAAAAATCCAAGGTTCTGCTTTATTTTCAACAGATGCTGTATCAATTCCTACAACATATTTATCAAGAAAATCAATCTCACCTCTTAATTCTTCTAAAGCAACCGCGCTGTCTTTCATTCGTTTTTGTTTTAAAGTGATATGATCCATATTCCAACTTTTTGTTCCTGTTTCACTATATTGCAGCCAGCACATATCACCAATTCTGTTATCTACAGAATCCGTTTTAAAAAAACTGAATATGATACCCAGATTAGGGACCTGTTCTTCCTGATACTCTTCCAGAATCTTTTTATACTCTTTCAAAACCAGATAAATCTCACGCAGTATTTTTCGCTTTAGTTCCTGCTTATTATATTCTGTTTTTACTTTTACACCTAATTCAGGTATGCCAACTCTTATTTCATATTTTTTCAGAAATACATTCTGGTGAATGGAATGCAGTAAAATTTTACAGATTTCATGTTTTTCCAGACGTATTGCCCGTTCGTTACGCCGCATTGTACTATAATGCATTTGAAAGTACTCCAACCCATAAATTGGAACACTCTGTAAAATATCTTTAAAAACAAAATTCTTACTGCGAAGATATTGCATGAACAAACGTAACTCAAAAACATATTCTGCATTTATTTTTTTGTCTCTAAAATATTTTGCACTTTTAAACAAAAAAATCATTTCTTCATATGTATGCAGACTTTTGTATCTTGCATATAATGTTCCCATTAAAAAATTATGGTCCTGAAGTTCTACGTTTTTCCATCGTCTATATAATTCACTATAAGAAGTTTCCGTATATTCCGAATTTAAACTTGTATCTCCTCTCGCCAATTCATCAAATAACCCGCTGATTTCCAACACTTTAGAAAAATTACCGTTTAGAAATTCTCTTAAACACCGATATCCTTCCTGATGTTCCAGATATTCTGCAAATATAGTACGAAAAGCAATTATATGAAACGGAATATTAAGCGAATTTACTTCCTGCCATCTGAAAAGATTCATGTATTCCTGCCAGATATACTGATACTGCATCCCTGCATTAAAATGTAGATGTGTTTCAGCAATTCCTCTTCTTAACAATGTTTCCAGAATATTATCGCCTAAGAAAATCATGCCATTCTGCCTGTACAGGTAATACTCCTCATCCAATTCATTCTCTGTCAGGAAGACTGCAATGAGAATATCAAGCGGCATCATACGGGATAACAGATTCCAGATTTCTATTTTGTTATATACATCCTGTCCTGAAAAAATATCTTTTTCTCCCGTACTGTCTTTCTTATTTGTCCACATACGGATAGCAATCCTTCCATCTCTGAATGTTAACAATGATCTGGCAATACGGGATAAATTTTTCAAATATAACACAGATATCAGATATTCTCTGTTATCAATCTCTCTAAAAAACCCGAAAAGTTTATTGCATTCCTGTTCTTTAAAAAATAAATTGAGCATCAAAATATAATCATCAATTTGTGTAACATATAACTGCTTACCAACAAATCTTTTCACTTCATTTTCTGCATCATGATAGTGCTTTTTTAATTGTTCAGCTTTCTTCCAGCCTAGATTATTTCTATTGGATACTTCATAAAATGCCTCTCGGACAGATGCGATGCAATCCTGATTTCTATGATAAAAATCAGGATTGCAATAGGGAAGTGTCAAAACGTCCAAAATCTGGTACATTCGTCTTTTATCCATGTTTTTCCCTCTTTTATACTAAAAAATTTATATATCCATCAGCTGCATTTTTAATAACGTCATGAAGACCCTGAATAAATAATGAATTTTTCTCATTGTCTTTATCTGTATATACTTCCTGTAATGTTTCGTATAATTTATGATACGCTAGCCTTTTATCCTCAAACTGTCCAAGTGAAGCTTCCTTTTGTGTATTCGAAGATGATATCGAATTTTCCCATAATTTTATTTTTACAATCTGTTTTAATGTATCTTTATAAATCTTCTGCATTTCTATTATTTTTTTAGTATATTGACCATACGAATCAGGGATAAGTTTTAAGTACATTTTCATTTTTGTCATTTCATATGATATCAATCTCCAATCGTTTTCCGATGATATATTGCTATAATGTGATAAGAATTGTTCATTTTCCTTTTTAAAGTCTAAATTTGATATATTTTTTTCTATATAAATGAATAAATCATCTACATATCTCCTGCTAATAAAATTTTTTTCCACTTTCTGTCCTGTCATATACCTTGTATGTCCAATAGAATTTTCTATTTGTAAAATACGTCTTTCGATATCATAATTAAACATTATACTTTTAATTCTGTTTATACATTCATCAAATTTTTCCCTGTTACTTATCCAATATGTGTCCACTTTACTATATAAATCACATAATCTATTTCTCAAATCAACCAGATTTTTATACTCACATATCTCTGTTTCTACCTGCTCACTTTCTTTTTCACAAATTGCTTTTGACAAAATCAGCTGCAAATCTGATAAAAAATCTGCTATTTCTTCCGTATAAATATGTATTCCATATAATCTCTTTACATTTTGATTATAAAAATCTTTATCAATAGAAAATACACCTTTATATGCAAACCAAATCATAGGAATCACTGTACTAAACCATTTCGGACTATTCCAGTAATATTCCTCTAAAGTTTCAGCTTTCACCTCTTTTTCCAATGTATTAATTCCGTATAAATATGCCTGAACATCCGAAACTCTGTAACGATTAAATGGAACTATTCTATAATAATTTTCGATTATATTGCCATACGTATATAAAAATTCAGACAAGTTATTAGAATAGACTTTACTCTCCCTTTTTATCAATGATTCCATCTCACCACTTGGTACTACAAGTTTATCCATCAATGTCACAAGATACCTATGACCATGAATTCTATTTCTTTGTCCATATATTTCCATTTTCTGCAGTAGAGGTGTCATTAATAATAAAATATTCTCAATAAAAAATAAGAGCATAAACAGCGAAAGATATCTACTGATAATATTTCTGGCTTTCACCTTATCTTCATTCGCATATTGAATCTCCTCATCAAATAACTGTAAAACATATGCATACGAAATATATATATCAAGGGTTTCTTCCCTGGAAATAATCAGATTTCTAGCCATTTGCATGATTTCATAATTGTTCCCCCAATATATTCCTCTTGTCTGCATTATATCAACAACAAATTCTCTCACATATTCCTTCAATCTTTCTTTTTTATATAACGAATTTGATGTTCTTGCCCCTTTTTTATCCGTTTTTCCCATGGCTGATAACTTTTTTAGAAACTGCTGAATTACCAGACTTCCATCTGTAATCTGACGTGATGTTGTTCCCAAAAACATTAAATATATGGAAATGAAATTATTGTCATCACCATCATTATAATATAAAAAATTTTTCTCCTTATTTTCTACGTTGTCACTAACTTCTATAATAAATTTGTCAATAATCTCTTTCAAAAATTCTTCTAAACTTTGATCTGCTTTTCCAGATGTATCCTCTCCATCCAGACAAAACATCCGCTTCTGTGCGCAATCTTCAAATGTCTTTAATGGATATCTACTTGATACAGGCATAATTTTTCTCATATATAAGCTTGCTGTTTCCTGAATTTTATCATTATATTTCCCAACTTTCGGCACTCGCTCAAAAGAATTTTCAAATAGATTATAATTTACAGGGTCATCCGAATCCATATATTTTAATACACCCTTCATTTTGTGCGTCATAGAGTTCAATATCACATCATAAAACAATTCTTCATCTGCTGTCATAAATATAATCAGATTAGGATGTGACAAATATTTTATAATTGTAGAACATATTTCCAAAGCTTTTTCCGGGTTTAAATCTACATCATCAAAAATCAGATAAATTAATGGCTCCTTCTGATCATCTTTTTCCTTTCGATGTTTTACTATTTTTACAGCCTCCACCAACTGCATCCAGAACTCTGCCATTTTTTTTGATAATTCATATCCACTTTGGTTTCTTCGTTCATTTATTTTTATTTCTTCCGAAAAAGAAGTTCCTCCATCCTTTGTCTGTCTTGAATAACAAAGTTCTTTTACCTCATCATAGAGATCTGCCAAAGATACTTTTTGCCTTTTACACTCATGAAAGAAATTATCTCTATTTTTCTCCTGTACTTCCAGTGCATCACTTAATTTCTTCACAAGTTCCTCCAGTGACGCAAGAATCCATCCCAATGTCTCTCCATGTTCCGGAATCACTTCCGGCATCACAATTGGTAAAACTATATTATTTACGCTGTCCTCTTCAAGATATTCACGCAACGTAAAAATCGCAGAAGTTTTTCCACTTCCGCGACCTCCTAATATAGTATAAACATTCTCATACATTAAGTTATACTGTTTATTAATGCATTCTTCTCTTTTTATCTGCTTCTTTCCAAGCCACTTCCGGTATGAGTCTATACGATCAAGCAAATCATTCCAACCTGGAAAAATATTTTCTAATTGCCTTTCACTTAGTAGTTTAAAATTCACTGACTGCCTGTATGTTACTTTCTTCTCCTTTTTCCTCATTCGTATTCTCCTTCATTCTTCCAATTCGAACATACTCTATTTCCATAGTTCTGGCCATTACATATCCATCTTCTTTTATCGCTATTTTATCCCAATATTTTTCTAGCGCCTCCTTTCTCCTCATTCTTCGTATTACTTCTGAAATCTCCTTAGCATGACTCGACGCCATTACCATATTTCTTTCCTCCTTAACTCCTGTCTCATTGAATCCGTTTCTTATAAATTCCTATTCTTTCCGTTCTTATTTTAGAACATATTGTATTTTAGATATTACTATTTTTTATATGAATTTTCAAGATTCTAATTTTGAAAAAGCTGTGAATTATCAAAATTCATAGCAAATTCTTGTTTATCTGCGATGCAAGATTCCCACCACCATGTCTGCTGTCACTTCCTGACGAAGCCATTGTAAACATATATCTTGGATCCCCTTTATATGTAAGTTTATAATGACCTCCATCCTTCGTAATAACAAAACCAAACTGTTTTAGATTCCTTTTCAGGCTCTCGTCAACTTTTGTATATCCCTTTAATATATGTTTGATTTCTTCCCTTTTGGCACTTAATGTACCTGTAGGCTCATTATATTCCAGAATATCTTGCAGTATATGCTCTTTCCGGGTTTTCTTTTTTATATTTCCCAAATAGCTGTTAAGAACTTCTAAAACCTGATCTCTGATTTCTCCATCATATAGTTCGTTTTCTATGCCATAATATAATAGTGGAACTTCTGTAATTCGCTCATACTTGGCTCTGAGTCCCTGATTTTCCACCTGTAATGCTACAATTCGATTATTCAGATCCTCAATTGTGCGTTCTTTTTCTTTAATAGTGTTTTCATTTTCTTTGAGTTCCGTCGCAAAATTTTTATAGACTTCAGATACTTCACTTTCTGCCTCTGCTTTCTTTTCTGTAGCACTCGCATATTTGAGTTTTAGTAATTCATTCTGAACACCCTCCCAGGTCAGCATCCTGTCGCGAGCCTGCTGATTTACATATCGGGAAACAATATTTACAATCCGATCTATTAAAACTTTTTCCCGTCCCTTATATTTATTTGCAATAATTATCTTATATGCAGCTGAACTGCCTGAATAATAAATTCCAATACTTCCATGATGTGAGTTCATTCCATTACAGCTTTCTTTGAGAAGTTTTGACACTTCTGTATCATCTTCAACAAATACATGTGCAACTCCCCTCAGATTATACGCTAACTCCTGAACCCTAAACGGATACATTCCCCATGATTTTGTTACATATATCACAGGCATAGAACAGACTATCTTTCTACATATAATATCTTCTATAATCTTGTAATTATTTTTGGTAATTGAGATTGGCCTGTCACTTATCTGTATCCCATTATCTGTAGCAATATAATTTCTATTAAGTAACATATTAACAAGAATCGGCGGCTTAAACTTCGGAACAAATCCTGTTGTTTTATCTGTTGTTTCCCTGTCTAACTTGATAGAGAAAATATGCTTATTGAAATTAACCACAATATCTGTATTCCAAATAATATTATTTTCATCAAACTGATGAAATCTAATAGCAATCGTATTATATCTACGAATTTCTTCAATTGCTAATGATAAATTTTCCTGCTCAAATTTTACATTTCTTTTCTGCCCATCCCAATCTAAATTAGTAATTTTGTTATGAGGGCTTCCCTGATTCCATTCAATTACCAATTTAATCAGTATATCCTGCGTCAATGTCTCCTTTACAGGAAAAATCGCTGAGTATATTTGCATAAATAGAAACCTTCCTTCTTTTGTAATTTGTACATTTTCTGTATTTATCAAAATTAAGTCTTCCACTTTAAGTCTCTAAAATGTAAAAAAGCAGACAAAATACCATTCCACTATGTTTCAAGTGAATAACTAAAGTATTATGTCCGCTTCTCTTCTTAAACGCGACAAAGCGACGATTTAAGGTATCCGCTTTTATTCCTGTATTACATTATACCTATTTTTTAACAATTTTCAACATAATTCATGTAAAATCAACATTTCTACATAAATCTACATAAATAAGTTGAAATCCATTTTATAGCAATCCTCTAAAATAATGCATCTTAATCCAGTCCAAGACTCTTTACCTTTTCTTTTTATCGCAACATATGCCGCTAACACGCCAATCCATCCACCCACTGTATTTCCAAATACATCATCAAGTTCTGCAATACCAAGTCCTGTAATATACTGCGTCATTTCAATTGCTACAGACATAATAAACGGTATCAACAACACCCATTTTTTCTGATATACCTTACACAAACCTGTCCCCAATGGAACAAAAAGCCAGATATCTATCATTTATGATTATCCTGAAATAAAAATCTGTCAGTCATCACAGATTTTTATTTCAATATGTTTTCCAAGTGCATTTGCATATTTCTCCAATACAACCAGTGTTGGTACCCTGCCTCCGCTCTCAAACCGGGCCATATTCGACGGTTTTATCCCTGTAATATCCGCTATTTCCTGCTGCGTCATTTTCTGGCGGTGTCTCTCCTCCACTAACTGCCGGATTGTTTCCGAAGATCTGCTCAACACCTTTTCCTGGATCTTCTCTGTATATACTTCCAGTCTCTTTTCCCTGGCTTCCTTTTCTGTCAGGTATTCTTTCATGTTCTCCTGCATTTGCTCGTCTCCCTATCCCATCTCTGATAACTCATTTATGAAATTTTATCACTCATGATAGGTTTTTGCAAGATATTTTATGTTTCTTTTATATAACTTTTAATCCCGGTTTATTTTCTTTATCGATATTTCATGGGATCTGGCCCAAAATACATGACCCCGCGCGTACCCGAGAAAAACCGCAGGTGAAAATTCCTGCGGTTCCTATTTTCTCATACTCTTTACATTTTATTTTTTGTTGGCATCGGAACAAATTCCAACTTTAATTGCATCCCTAATCCCTGTGCAAGTTTTTTCACCATACTCAGGCTGGGATTTCTTGTTCCGTTCTCAATCCGGCTTATATCTGCCTGCGTAATTCCGGTTTTAGCTGATAAATCTTTCTGTGTCATATTCTGCTGCACTCTTGCATCAATCATCGCCTGGATAATATCATATTCCGGTTGCAATGCATCATATTCTGCCTTTACCTCCGGATTCTGCAATGCTCTTTTTTTATAATCTTTATAGCTACTCATTGCCATACCTCCGTTCATAATCTGCTTTATACTTCTTTGCCAGTTCTTTTTCTGCCTTTGGTGTCTTCTGCGATTTTTTTATAAATCCATTGGTCAGCACTGCCTTCTTGCCTACAATAAAGAAATACAGTACTCTTGTAATATCTGATCCCTGCTTGGTACGAAGCTCAAATATTCCATTCTCCAATGGTTTTGAATATGGCTCACGAAGCAATGGACCGTTCATTTCCAGCAAGTCAATTATCCGCAATGTTTTTGCCAGCAACTTAGGCTCCAGAGAATCCAATAATTCCTGCACAGGGCATCTTCCATCTTCTGTATCATATAAAATGATCTCGTACATTAGTATGCTCCTTCCTCTTTATAATTATAATATGTCGTATTCGACATATTGTCAAGATGATTCCAAACACTTTTTCATATAATCATAAACTTCCCGATTTCTATATAGCCTATTTCAAGCAGCAGATGGACATGGTTTGTCATCAGACAATACGCATTGGTTTTCTTCTCACTCCTCTGTGCATGATGTGGTAAATTGCTCCCGGATACCAGTCCCTTAATTTTCTTGCGATCTTTCTCCCTCCATTTCGCTTTTCTATTTTTAATAATACTATCATTTATGATTATCCTGAAATAAAAATCTGTCAGTCATCACAGATTTTTATTTCAATATGTTTTCCAAGTGCATTTGCATATTTCTCCAATACAACCAGTGTTGGTACCCTGCCTCCGCTCTCAAACCGGGCCATATTCGACGGTTTTATCCCTGTAATATCCGCTATTTCCTGCTGCGTCATTTTCTGGCGGTGTCTCTCCTCCACTAACTGCCGGATTGTTTCCGAAGATCTGCTCAACACCTTTTCCTGGATCTTCTCTGTATATACTTCCAGTCTCTTTTCCCTGGCTTCCTTTTCTGTCAGGTATTCTTTCATGTTCTCCTGCATTTGCTTATCTCCCTATCCCATCTCTGATAACTCATTTATGAGATTTTATCACTCATGATAAGTTTTTGCAAGATATTTTATGTTTCTTTTATAGAACTTTTAATCCCGGTTTATTTTCTTTATTGGTATTTCATGGGGTCAGACCCCAATGTGGTCAACTTAAGCCCAGAATGCTGAAAATTCAACGATTCTGGGC
>NZ_JAJDMI010000219.1:0-276 GCF_020593505.1 Blautia sp. DFI.3.45 | reverse complement strand
CGGATTCCACCGCACCGCCAATCTGACAGAGCCTATGGGTTCGTTTTTTACTTTCCTCGGTTTTCTTTCGTTTCAGAAGTTCTTTCTTCTGTGCTGCATATCGTTTTGCTTTTTCAAGGCTTTCCTGTTCCTTTTTTTCCATTTCAAGCATTCGTTCTTCATAACTTTTTGTTGATTTTGCCATTATTACATTCTCCTTTCTTTTGCAAACATAAGTTCTCGGTTGCGTATCAGAAGAAGCACATGGTATAATCTTCTTGCGTGTAGGTATATCAT
>NZ_JAJDMI010000218.1:0-280 GCF_020593505.1 Blautia sp. DFI.3.45 | reverse complement strand
AGAGAAAGGGTTACAGCAAAGATTACATCCATTCTTTTTCCGCAGTCATGCAGCAGTCCTTCCGCTTTGCAGTATTTCCAAAACAGTATATTACGTTTAATCCCATGCAGTATATTAAACTGCGGTATCAGACGGATGAAGTTGATTTGTTTTCAGACGAGGACATGGACGGAAATATCCAACCAATTTCACGAGAAGATTATGAAAGATTGCTTGCTTATCTGAAAAAAAAGAACCCAGCCGCAATACTTCCAATCCAGATAGCCTATTATGCCGGGCT
>NZ_JAJDMI010000217.1:0-281 GCF_020593505.1 Blautia sp. DFI.3.45 | reverse complement strand
CTCGATTACTTCAGGATCAGAGAACTGAAGAAATCCCGATTGTATCAACAGACGCCAAAAGACGTGAGCAGTTATATAAAGAATACCATCTTTAAGAAAAATGGCAGGAGGAAAGGCAGATACCTTTCCTCCTGTTGTCGTCATATATATTTTATTTTTAATTTTTATCAGCAAATTACAAGTTGATTTTTCAGGTAGATTTCATTCAGAATCCTTTACGAAACAGAAGCTATTTCTTTGTCTTGAATTTCTTCATTGTGGAGTATGGACTGTAAACTCTG
>NZ_JAJDMI010000216.1:0-282 GCF_020593505.1 Blautia sp. DFI.3.45 | reverse complement strand
AATCCATTTGGGTAATTAATACAGATTCCTAAAAAGAAGGCTCCGGTCATTGCGATCGGAGTCTTTCTTTTTAATAAACCTATACCATATATTCTAACAGAATCTTATCCTTATATTGCTTTCTGCTATTTCAAGGTGTATCTGACTCCCCTGCCTGCACCTGTTTTTTTCAGGATTTTCTTTTCAATCAGGCTGTTCAGAATACGTACTGTTTTACTCTTTTCCATTTCTGCTGCTTTCTCAATTTCTGATCTTGACATTTTTTCTTTTCCCTTAAGGATG
>NZ_JAJDMI010000215.1:0-288 GCF_020593505.1 Blautia sp. DFI.3.45 | reverse complement strand
AAAGAAAGCTCATAAAAGAGATTGACCGAGTAAACAGAGAAGTAGAGCATATAAGCGAAGTTGAATTATTGAATAAAATGGGTTTCTCGGAAAACTGGAAAAGTATTACCAAATATCATTTAAAGTAAAGAAATATCCTCTAAGAGATAGTGAAATACCTATTGTCTTAGAGGATTTTTTATTGAAGAATTTTAATATTTAAGAGTTTGTTTTTTCCTTTTTGACATTAAAGATAAGATTTCTTGTGGGTTTGTCAACTGACGTCCGGGAAGTGTCTGCTTTGGTGTG
>NZ_JAJDMI010000214.1:0-288 GCF_020593505.1 Blautia sp. DFI.3.45 | reverse complement strand
CACACCAAAGCAGACACTTCCCGGACGTCAGTTGACAAACCCACAAGAAATCTTAGCTTTAATGTCAAAAAGGAAAAAACAAACTCTTGAATATTAAAATTCTTCAATAAAAAATCCTCTAAGACAATAGGTATTTCACTATTTCTTAGAGGATATTTCTTTACTTTAAATGGTATCTGGTAATATTTTTCCAATTTTCCGGGAAACCCATTTTATTCAATAATTCAACTTCACTTATATGCTCTACTTCTCTGTTTACTCGGTCAATCTCTTTTATGAGCTTTCTTT
>NZ_JAJDMI010000213.1:0-293 GCF_020593505.1 Blautia sp. DFI.3.45 | reverse complement strand
ATTAATAAATCCCTTTAGCAAGGATAAAAATAAAAATAAAAATAAAAAGTTGATCAGAAATTATCAAAAAATAAATAATAATAATATAATAAAAACATATTTAAATAATAATAATATAATTATAATAAATATATATAAAGGTAATTTATATGATATTTATCCAAGATCAAATAGAAATTATATTCAACCAAATAATATTAATAAAGAATTAGTAGTATATGGTTATAATTTAGAATCTTGTGTTGGTATACCTCTATATACTATATGTTTTACAATATTAGTATATAGAGGTA
>NZ_JAJDMI010000025.1:0-53579 GCF_020593505.1 Blautia sp. DFI.3.45 | reverse complement strand
AAAAAGAAAGCTGCGCCACAGCCTTGGCAAGCCATCGCGCAGCGATTTTGTTCAACTTGAATTTGTCAGTATCTCTTTTTGCATGTTTTGGGTATCGTTGCTTCATAACTCATATCAAGCAACATTTTGGTTTTGTCATCTGATACGCTGCCATCCAGTGCAACAGTAATCCAGCTATCCTTGCTCATGTGATACGCCGGGAAGAAGCCGGGTTCCTCTCGTAGTGTGCCAATCAGAATTGGGTCACATTTGAAATCGACCACTTTCAGCATTTCTTCGCCTTGCAGCCCCAGCTTGTTCTTTGGTACATCCATAATCAGAGCAAACCACTTCCGATTATTACAATGCCGGAACACCTCATAATTCGGATATTTGAGCCACGGATAATCTGTCTCAGCGTTATATGTCTCCATTATAAATGATTCTAATTCTGCGCGTTTCATAACCTCACCTCTACAACTTCTAGCTTTCTGCATGTTACTATATAGTTTTGATTACCTGTTCTTCTGCATTTTGGCCGAGGGATAATCTCTTCGTGGAAAAAATAATTGACCACGATAGGCGGATCGTTGAACGGGCGTTTGATGGAATCATCATCCCGGACATACAGTAGCCCTTCCTCTTGGCAAAACTGCCGCATCTGCGCATCCAGCATTGACCAGTAGCTGCGTTCTTTTTTATTGTAAATGGTATCGTACAGCGGCAGCAGGTCTGGATGTTTTTCCGTTATATAGTCAAAAATCGTTTTCTTATAACCGCCCCGCAAGTTTAGGTTTTCCAGCCAGACCAAATTACATTGATTCTTCGCCCGGTGGATGATGGAGGGCAGGTCGGTGAGGCCGGGGAAAATCGGCGAGATAAAGCAGGTGGTGCGCACACCAGCATCATGGAATGCTTTCATAGCGGCCAGCCGCCGCTCAATGCTCACTGCATTGTCCATATCAGCGCGAAAATCTTCGTCCAGTGTGTTTGATCGACCAGGATACCCGCGCATTGGGGAATGTTTTAATGAGGTCAAGGTCACGCAGCACCAGGTCAGACTTGGTAGCAATACTGAGGCTACATCCGCTGCCCTGCATCTGCTCTAAAATGGCGCGGGTGCGGCAGGCGGTTTCCTCCAGCGGCTGATATGGGTCGGTCACGTAACAGAGAAACAGTTCTTTCCCTGCATACCGCTCCGGGTGTTTGATTTCCGGCCAAAATTTAACGTCTATGAACTCTCCCCAGGGCTCCGGGTGATTGGTAAAACGCTTCATAAAAGATGCGTAGCAATATTTGCAGCCGTGGCCACAGCCCACATAAGGATTGACCGAATAATAATCACTCACAGGCAAATTGGATTTTGTGAGGACGCTTTTTACTTCAACGTTTCAGATGATTGGCTCCATTGTATGTATGCTCCTTTGATTTTGCTTATTTTTCACGGGACAGTTTCATCATATCCTTCATATCGGCAAAACCGATTGTTTGATACAGCGGCCTGCCTTTGTCTGAGGTTTCAAGATATATTTTTGAAATATGCCGCTGACGAGCCTGCTCTACAAGCCACCTGACGATTCTGTTCCCTATGCCGTGTCCGCGAAACTGCGGCCGGGTATAAATGTTCATCAGGTAGGCACATTTCCCGTTTAGATTGTCCGGTGAGGGCATCTCATGATAGAGGCATATCCCGCCGCAGCCGACGATTTCCTCCCCTACGTAGGCAAAGCAGGCAATATGTCCGCCCTGCGGCAGTTCTGTTTGATAGTAGCGGCGATTTTCCGATTCCAGCTCTGTTACAGACCGCTCCGAGGGGATGGAGAATACCTCATGCAAGACTTCCATTCGCCATTGCATCAATACATTCAGGTCCTGGATCGTGGCCTGCCGGATCTGAATCTCCATTATAATGCCCCCGCTTTCATTACCACCGGCAGTTTCGACACATCCGGCTTACCGTTGACATTCAAAGGAATCTGCTTCATCTTCACAAAGAACTCTGGGATCATAAAGGAAGTCAGATTTTCAGACAGTTCTTTTTTTACTTCCGAGACTTTCAGCTTATTGTCGGAAGGCACCACATAGGCGGTCATATAGGACAGTCCATCCTCGTCTGTAAAAGCCCGGACAATAGCCTGCTGCACATCCTTGCACCGATAGAGCCGGGACTCCACCTCGGCAAGTTCCACCCGCTTGCCGTAAATCATGATCTGGTCGTCCTTGCGGTGCAGGAATGCAATGTTGCCATTCGGCAGGATATAGCCCAAATCGCCGCTGCGGTACATGGTGCTACCGTCCGGCTGCCGCTCAAAAGCGCTGTTTTCCTCGGCATGGTCGCCAATGTAGCCCAGAGATACACCGCCGCCATAAATGCAAATCTCACCCGTCTGCCCTTTGGCAACCTCGTTGCCAGACTGATCCAGAATCCTGATCTGCGCACCTAGTACAGGATGACCGATGGGATAGGTACCGTCCTCCAGCACAGTTCCACTATTACAACGGTAATAGGAGGCGCAGACCGTTGTCTCGGAGGGGCCGTAGGTGTTGTAAACCTCTGCTTTGTTCAGCAGGTGATCCACATAAACGCCCCGCAACACATCGCCGCCGCTGATAAGCAGCCGCAGAGAGGACGGAATGACAGACAGGTGGTTCATTTCTGCCAGCAGATACGGAAAGCCGCTGATCATAGTCACATGGTGACGTTCCACAAAAGCCATCAACGCATGGATGTCGGCCTTATCCTCGTCAGCGGGGATGGCCAGAGCGGCACCATTCAGCAGACTGGTGAACACTTCCTCCACAAAGATGTCAAAAGAACAGACGGAATATTGCAGCATGACATCACCGGGGCCGGGATGGAACTCGTTGGCAAAGGCACGGACATAATGGCAAACATTGCGGTTGGTGACACAGACACCTTTGGGCCGCCCGGTGGTACCTGACGTATACAGCACATAGGCGGGGCGTTCCGGGTCTTCGATGGCGTTGCGCTTCCAGGAGGGCGTCTCCACGCCGCAGATCTCACAATCTGTATAGCGGATGGGGAAACTGCTCAGTTTGGGCGCAAAGGCGTGTTCCGTCAGCACAAAATCCACCTGTGCCTCGGTCATCATGTCATGGATGCGCCCGGTGGGAAAATCCGGCTCGGCTGGGACATATTGGCCGCCGCATTTGAGTACCGCCAGAATCGAGGCAATCATCTCGGTTCGGTGACGCATGACGATGCCGATGCTGTGTACTTCCTGCGGAAAGCTGCACGTGATCATATCTACCATGTTGGACAGCTCTCCAAAAGTCATGGCGCGGTCGTTTTCAATGATAGCCGGGGCATTTTCATGTTCTTTAACTACTTTCTGAAAAAGCGAATAAATCGTATCCATCGTTTTATCTCCTTGTCGGTTTATCTATTTAATATCCAGTGAATGCCAGCCGCTGTGCGCTTGTTGCACGCCTGATAGTGGCTGCCACTGTTCAGTACGAAGGTGGTTTCGATGCCTTTCCCGTGGCACAGTGTTTCTATCTCCTGCGTATTCTGCTGCACAACGTTCAAAATCGGATTATCGGTGGAGCTCTCCTTGTCTCCGAGAGAAAAATACAGACAGTCAGGTTTGCGCTTCATCTCATGGGAGCACACATATTCCATGATGCCCTCAAACCAGAAGGAACCTGACATACTCGCTGCGCGGGCAAACACATCCGTTTGGTAGAGAGCGTAGAGGGCGAACAGCCCAGCCAGCGAGTAACCGGCGAGGCCCCGCCAGGCGGGCGCACCGGGAAGGAGCGCTTCCGCTTCCGGCATAATTTCATCCAGAAGCAGTTTCAGGTAATCATCCGCACCCCCGGTGCAGGGCGTATCGTGTTTAGAGATCGGCCCCATATACCACGGTGTCATGTCATGATCCCATTTCAGATTACTGACCGCCACCAGACAGAAATCTGGGCAGCCGAGCGCCATCAGGTTTTTATACACACTGTTAACGGCATTGGAAAAGGTGTTGAGATAGATAACTGGGCTGCCCGGCTTTGCGCTTGGGTATATGTCCACTCTTTTTTGTTCTATGGTTAAAGAAGTCACCTTGTTGCCTCCTCTCTTGACGATTCATTGTATAAATATTGTACGGTATCCGAAAACGAAAGCAAGTACGCAGAAAGTTCGTACATAGTATCAAACTACTGACCAAGGCTATAAACAGGAGGAATCAAGATGGATCATATCATGACATATGAGGAATATCTGCGCGATGTCAAGAAGGGAATCGTCACCGATCTGGGCAACAGCCCGGTCACGCCGCTGCTTCTGATGCTTCAGGGAAAGTGGAAAACACAGATTACCATGACGATTTGGTTTGTGTTGCTTTCCGCTGGAATTAAAACGTCAGCCTTCTAGATATCAAAATTTCGAGGCTCAATCACACTCTCTATTTTCTCGCTGTCTACGCTTAGCAACTACCATTACTGGCAGTCACCCAAGACTCGCTACTGGCGGTTGGTTAGACCTTACCAGACAGGCATTCCACCTGCTAGACTACTCGCCCTTGTCTGGGCGCACAATTCCGATTTGTTAAATTCATATCCGCATTATAGCATAAAAATAACGACACTGTATATCACTTTCGTAACATACAATGCCGTTACTTTTATTTTCTTCGATACACCAAACAAAACATATTCCTGTATACGATAATATCATATACAGAGTTCGACTTGTTCAGCTTTAGTGGGGAAAATGTAAAGTGAACTCCGCCTTTTGGCATAGGAATTGTTTTGTTAAATTAAATAATGAAAAAGAAAATAGTCATTTTGATAGAACATATTAACTATAAATAATCAGAATTTGAATAGTGAACTTTTTACACTGAAATATGTACGATTCTAATAATGACATGAACTTATGGGAACGTATTGCGGATACTTTGTGAACTTTATCCTGATACAATGATTATGCTGATGAAAGAAGGCATAGATAACTGAATACAAGAAAGAGACGAAAGCCTCAGTAGTTAAGAAAAAACTACTGGGGCTTTTTTTCGTGCCTGAATTTTTCAGCCAATAACTGCGGGCGTATCCCGGCAGGATAAAGGCGGAGCAGGCATGATTCTAAACAGAGGTCCGCCTTCTGGATTTGAAACGAGCAACAAGATTTCAAATTCAGGAGGAACGGACATGTATATTGAACACCCATATTTTTATGAAGGAAAGTATTACGCAAATATTGATGGAGAAATGATCGAAGTTACAAAAGAAGTTGCGTATGCGATGAACAATTTTTACAGAAGCAGCAAGGCAAAAAAAGTTGAGATCAAGAACGAACTGGGTGAGGTCGTGGATAAGATGCTGCGGGAGGTACCTTACAGCGGTCAGTCCATTGATGGAGAAGTCTTCATGATTGAGGATTTTCCAGATCTGAACTGTGATGTGGAGCACTGTGTACTGACAAAAATGGAACAGCAGGATATTCACAAAGTGATCAATCAGCTGAACTCAGAGGAACGCATGATTATTTATGGCATTTTCTTTGAAAACAAGACACAGACACAGATGGCGGAGATTATGGGGATTTCCAGACAGATGCTGTCATACAAGCTGAAATCCACTCTTAATAAGATGCGTGAAATGTATATGAATAAATTTTTTTAAAAATTTTTCAAAATCTTTTGCATCTGCCAAAGTCATTTGACTTTAGTAATTAGAGGAAGTTAAAGGACTTCCTAAAATGAACCATGATAACTGAATATTCAATAATAACTGATGTGACATTTCATACAGTGAGCACGAGGAAGATGCCGCTATAGGATTATAAGACAAAACAAAGATTTTAGTTCAGTCCGTAATGCTGCGAAAAAGCACTGACCGAAGCTAGCTGGCAGGCTGGTGATGCGATGACATATATGAGATGCGATACACTTGCAGACCCTGAGAAGTCTGTAACTGGTAAACCTATGAACTGCTGGAGCCTGGAAACGAGAGTTTCCGGGTTGTGGTCCGGAGCGTGCATCCGGGCAGGTTATTATTCCCTTCCTGCACATGCGGGAGTAACGATTCGGGGTATCGAGGATAAATAGAATCGAGCGAGCACTGTTTAATAATCAAATTGGCTATAGAGGTTATGCGGCAGAGCTTTCCTTATAGGAAAGAAACTCTGCCGTATTCCTGTGGAGCCAATATAGCGCTATGGATGCTTTACAAATAAAAATAACAGATTGGAGAGAGGACAAATGACAATCCGAAGAGGAGATATCTTATGGGCAGATCTCGGTATGTTCCCGACAACTTCGGTTCAGGGTGGAGTAAGACCGGTGATCGTAGTGAGCAATAATAAAGCCAATACATACAGTTCAGTCATAACGGTAGTTCCGCTGACATCAAGAATTTATAAGAAACGGTATTTGCCAACGCATGTATTTATCAGCAAATATGATATGACGGGAATCCGAAAAGGAAGCCTGGCACTGGCTGAACAGGTTATGAGCATTTCTACGAAATGTATTATTGAGAAATGCGGAAGAGTGAACAAGTGGAGCCTAGATCGGGTACTGAAAGCAGTACGGATTCAGATGGGAATGGAAGAGAAGACTACATAACTGTTACGAATATTTATTTTCGATAATGGTAACTATAGGAAAAGGAGGCGATGTCCATGACAACAGTTGAAAGATTAGAAGAGTTGAAAACAGTTGATATCAAAGAGATTGAACGAGATAGTTTGCCCAAGTACAAGGATTTGATTTCAGAGCTGGATAGCAGGAAAAGCAATAAGATGGAAGTGCTGCTTAATCACTCTGATAACCCATATGTATATGAAGATATGGGCTATGTCGTAAAAAGTGTTTTTAATGCAGCAGCTTCCCTTTCCTATATAGACTGTACAAAACAGCTTGTAGCAAAGAAAGCTGGATTGGCATAAGGGAATAACTGGAACAACAAAATTTCATATTCACACAGAAGACGAAGTGTGCTATAATGCTAACAGGACTAAATTTGAATAGAGCACTTCTATTTAAGGGTTCTGTTTTGGCAGAATCTTTGGATAGGAGTGTTTTTTATGCAAAAAAATATCTGGATAGCAGCCAAGTACCTTCGTCTTAGTATTGAGGACGGAGATAAGGCTGAAAGTGAATCTATTGTAAATCAGTCAATTTTGATTGATAACTATATGAAATCGACATCTGATATTACTATTGTTGAGACATTTAAAGATGATGGTTTTTCAGGTACTGATTTTAAGCGTCCTGGTTTTCAGGCAATGCTCAAGGCAATCGAAAATAAGGAAATCAACTGTATCATTGTAAAAGACTTGTCTCGATTCGGTAGAGAGCATATAGATGTTGATCGGTATATTCAAAAAGTATTTCCACAACTGGGAGTACGATTTATAGCAATCAATGATAATTATGATTCTGAAACAGCAAACATTACCGATACGCATCTTGTATTACCGGTGAAATCCTTTGTTAATGACACGTATTGCAGACAGAATTCTCAAAAAGTAAGAAGCCACTTGAGTGCAAAAAGAAATATTGGAGAATATGTGGGAAATTACGTGTCATATGGATATAAAAAGTGTGATGCTGATAAAAGTCAGATAGAAATTGATCCGGTTGCTGCAAAGCATGTAAGAGATATTTTTAACTGGAAGATGGAGGGCATGAGCAATCAGCTGATTGCAGATAAACTGAATGAACTGGGAGTTCTTGCACCGGCTGATTACAAACGTGCGACCGGAGTAAACTTCAAATCGTCATTTCAGACACATCTGACATCCAGGTGGTCAGCAGTAGCAATTATCCGTATCTTAAAGAATCCAATCTACTATGGAGTGCTTCAACAGGGAAAATCCCAAAGAATTAACTATAAAGTTAAGGTGCAGAGGGCATTACCAAAGGAAGAATGGGTGATTTTTGAAAATCATCATGAAGGTATCGTTACAAAAGAAGAATATGAAACAGTTCAGATGTTGCTTGCGAAGGATACCAGGATAGCACCCGGAGAAAACAGACTTTATTTGTTTGGTGGGTTATTATCCTGTGGAGACTGTGGAAGTAATCTGATCCGGCGAACTAACAGTTATAAAGGAGAAAAGACAGTTTTTTATATCTGTTCTTCTTACAATAAAAAGAAGGATCAATGTTCCAGACATAGTATCAGAGAAGATGTGCTGATTCAGCTGGTAATGGATTCTTTGAAAATATACAGTAAGATGACGGATGCCATACGGAGTGCAATGGAGTATTTGAAAGAGAATTCTTTGGATACACAGACATTGATACAGCATGATGACCAGATACTTGAGTTACGAAACAAAGTCAATAAATATTATAAGTTGTTACATTCATTATCGGGAAATCTTGCGTCAGGAGTTATTTCTAGGGATGATTACGCTTTGCTTAGAGAACGGTATCAGACAGAAATTAAAAGTCTGGAAAGCAATATTGAAAAGCAGGAAGAGTATATGGAAAATCTCCTTGAAAATAAACTGCTGTGCGAAGAATGGGTAAACACATTTCTTGAGAAACCGTCGCTGGGAGATCTTGACAGAGATATGCTTCTTCAGTATGTGGAAAAAATAAATGTCTTTGAAGGAAAAAAAATAGAGATTGTTTACCGATTCCAAGATGAGTTGGTAACAGCTGCAAGACTGGCAGAACAGATTGGAAAAACAAAACAGGAGGTGGCTGTATAATGGCAAGAACAAGAAATCGCCAGATGAAACAAGCTGAAGCATTTGTGCAGGCATCACCGAAGAAGATCTGGAAAGCCGGTATTTATACCAGAATATCTGTAGATATCAATGGTGAGAAGAGAGAATCGCTGGAGACACAGAAACTGATCGCTCTTTCTTACGCAGAATCTCATCCGGATATTGAAGTTGTAAAGTTTTATAAGGATGACGGTATATCAGGTACGAAATTTGATCGAGATGACTTTGTGAGAATGCTTGGTGACATCAAAACAAAAGAAATAAATACGGTCATAGTAAAGGATTTATCACGATTTGGTCGAGATTTGGAAGAAGTATCAAAATATCTGGAAAAAATATTTCCATTTATGCAAGTGCGCTTTATATCAGTCAATGATAACTATGACAGTATCAGTCCAGAATGTGACAATCAGATGCTGGGAATCATGATATCGAATCTGGCAAATGATATGTATGCAAAAGATGCATCTGTAAAAATGACAAGTGCCATGAAAATTAAGATGGAGTCAGGTGAATATTGTGGTGGAGATGCTCCTTATGGGTATAAGAGAGCTAGAGATGAAAAAGGAAAATCTACTACTGTTCCCGATCCTTTAACTGCACCGTATGTAGTAGAAATATTTGAAAAACTTGCTGCAGGGCAGTCATATTTGAAAATTTCGAGAGAGTTTAATACCATGCTGCTGGCTTCGCCAAGGGTATACGCAAGAACTGGGAAGTTATTCTTGGATAGAATTGACGAAACGGATATGCATTGGCAATCATCTGTAATTAAACAGATTGCGGAAAATAGGCACTATTTGGGAAATACTTATTCACATAAAACAAGAACTTCACTTCTTACAAAAGAAAAAAATGTAATGTTGGATAAAGAAGAATGGATTGAACATGTGAATACCCATAAGGCTATAGTGAGTGCTGAATTATTTGAAAAAGTACAAAATGTAATCAAATTAAAGCAGGAGAAAGCATTGCCCAAAAAAGATTTATCGAATATGCAGACTCATGGAAAACAGGATAATAAGTATGTTGGATTGATATACTGTGGTGACTGTGGCGCTAATATGGTTCGGAGATACTATTACAGCGAAAAGAATGGTGTTTTGTATTACAATTACTATTTCATTTGTGGTAATTATGCAAAAATTTCCAAGGAAAAATATAACTGTAATCGCTGGAAAGAAGAAGTAATTGATGAACTGGTGTATCGGGCACTCATCATGCAGCTAAAAACAGTATGTGAATTAAAAACGCAACTGAAACGCTTTAATGGTGAATATTTTGAAACATTCCAAAAATATTTGAACAGGGAACAGAGTAAAATTGTTCAGCTCAATAAAAGGAACGAAGCAAGACGATTTGAATTATATGAGCAATATGTTTCGGGCGAGATTGATACGGATGCATATAATCGTATGACAGAAAGAATAACCGTGGTCGAAAAAGACCTGGTTACAAGACAGAAAGAAATTGAGAAGAGTAGAAAAATTACAGAAAAATTGTGTAAAAAGAACTTCTCGTGGCTTGCTGAATTCAGTAAAGGAAAGAATTTGGAATTCCTTACAAAAGATGTTGTCCGTTCTTATATAAAGAAAATCTCTTTATATGAAGACAAACGTATAGAGATCGAATTTAAATTTCAAGATGAAATACAGGCGTTATCAGAAATTTTAGAGGAGGGGGTGATCAGATGTCAGATGGTAAATGCATAGTAAAGTATTTAAGATTGTCGCTGGAAGATGAGGATATGCTGGATGAATCCAATAGTATTACCAATCAGAGAATTGTGATTGGGCAATACATAGCCAGTAAAAATGAGTTCAAAAATACGGAAGTGTTAGAATTCAAAGATGATGGCTATAGTGGAACGAATTTCGATCGCCCAGGATTCCAAAGTATGATGGAATTAGTAAGAGATGGAAAAGTCAGCACAATTATAGTGAAAGACCTTTCTCGATTCGGCAGGAATCATATAGAGGTTGACACATATCTGGAACAAATTTTTCCATTTATGAATGTGAGATTCATAGCAATCAATGATAATGTTGATAGTATGAAATATGAATCTGGTATGCCGGGAATAGATGTTGGTTTCAGAAATATTATTAACGAACATCATAGCATTGATACTTCCGTTAAAGTAAAAAGAACTTTGATACAGCGTCAGAAAGCTGGAAAATATATGGGAGCGAGAGCACCGTATGGATATTTGAAGCCTGATGAAGATGTGACCAGCCTCGTGATTAATCCGGAGACAGCGCCTGTTGTGAAGATGATATTTCAGAAATATCTTAATGGAATGAATATTACTCAGCTGGCACGTTACCTGAATGAGCAGAAAATTATGAGTCCAGGTCAATATAAAAGAGAAGTTCTGAAAACTGGTGTGAAGAAAACAACAGAAAAATATATCTGGTATCCAGTAACTGTAAGACTGATACTGATGACAGAAACGTATACGGGAACTACGATTGGCGGCAAGTGGAAAGTTGCTTCGGTAGGAAGTAATAAGCATTTGAAAACAAAAGAAGAAGACTGGATTGTGGTTGAGGGTACGCATGAAGCGATTGTTTCTAAAGAGGTGTTTGATGCTGTACAGGAAAAGTTGGAATTAAATTCCAGAAAGAGGAGCAAAACCCACAATAATAATTATCCGCTGAAAGGATTGGTAAAATGTGGGGGATGCGGTCAGAATCTACAGCATGTAACCAGATGCAATCCGCACTTTAAGTGCCCAAGGAAATTTAATGCGGCAAATCAAGATTGTGTAACAGACAATTTATATGATGACGAGTTCAATGAGATGATTTTCAGGGCAATAAAGCTGTTTGCAAAGATCAGTGATGATGCTGAACCGGTACTCGAATTACAGAAAGTAGAATTAAAATCAAAAGTGAATGGAGCTGCAAAAAAGATTCGGGATGCCAAAGACAGTATTAGCAGATACAAGCACCAGAAGACTGAACTATATATGCGATATGCAATGGAAGAAATCTCAGAAGAAGAGTTCACCAGAAAAAATGACAAGCTGGATAAACAAATTGAGAAAGAAACCTTAGCGATAGCGCAAATGGAGACAGAACAGAGTGAAGCGGCTGAACGTTTATTTGAACTTCCGCCCGATGGCAGACAGTGCCTGACAGACCTGATCGAAGGAAATAAGCAATTAACCAGAGAGATAGCAGTAACTTTTATTCGTGGTATCAAGGTATATAATGATAAGCGAATAGAAATTGAATGGAATTTTGCTGATGAGCTGGTGAAGTATGTAGAGCAGGTGCAGAAAATCTGCAGTTGAAGTGATGATGGACAAATTACAAAAATTTTGTGTCATTAGCTTGACACAAGGGGGACGTCACGCTGACAATACGGTGGATTTACAGGAATTCATGATCATGCCGACGGGAGCGGAAAATATGGAGCAGGCGATCCGAATGTGTGCGGAAGTATACCAGTTTCTCAGAATTATCCTGAAACAAAAAGGTCTGTCAACAGCAGTCGGGGATGAGGGAGGTTTCGCACCGGATCTTTCCGATTCAGAAAGCGTCCTGGAAGTGATTCTGGAAGCAGTAAAAAAGGCAGGGTATGAACCCGGAAAGGATATCAGCATTGCAATTGATGCTGCGGCAAGTGAACTGTACGATGAAGAAAGAGGCGTTTATGTTTTCCCCGGAGAAGGAAAAATGAAAGGGGAAGAAGTTCTCAGGGATTCCGGCGAGATGATAGAATATTATGAAAAACTTGCAGAGAAGTTCCCGATTGTTTCCATTGAAGATGGACTTGAGGAAGATGACTGGGAAGGCTGGAAACAGATGACAAAAAGACTGGGAGACAAAATACAGCTCGTAGGTGATGATCTGTTTGTCACGAATATCAAACGTCTTGCATGTGGTATCAAACTGGGAGCGGCAAATGCCATTCTGATAAAATTAAACCAGATAGGAACACTTTCAGAAGCATTGGATGCAGTGGAAATGGCACAGAAAGCGGGATACAGGGCAGTAATTTCTCACAGATCAGGAGAATCGGAAGATTCATTTATCGCAGATCTGGCAGTTGCCACAGGTGCCGGCCAGATTAAGACAGGTGCACCCTGCCGTTCGGACCGAAATGCCAAATATAATCAGCTTCTTCGTATCCATGAGGCATTGGGAGAACTGGCAGTGTATGAAAATCCTTTTAAAGAAAATGAAAAAAATTGTTAAGAAACCTGACAAAAACTCTGAATTGTGGTTGAAATCCCCATCCGGCTATGTTACAATGAAACTCAGTTGATTAGGAGGTGTAACGAAGTGCAGATTATTAAGATCATTCTGAGTGTCATTTTCATAATAGATTGCATCGCTCTTACAGTAGTAGTTCTTATGCAGGAAGGTAAGCAGCAGGGACTTGGTGCTATCGCCGGAGCAGCAGAAACATACTGGGGTAAGAACAAAGGTCGTTCCATGGAGGGCGGACTTGTTAAGGCAACCACTATTATGGGAACTTTATTTTTTGTAATTTCTGTAGCATTAAATATGCTTGGTTAATCAGAAAAGAAATTTGAAACACTCTTGTTATGTGCAAGAGTGTTTTTTGTGTCATAAAGAGCTGAATCAGATAAAAGTCCTCTGCGGAGGCTGTGAGGAGTAATATGAGTAAAAAAGATATGGACAGAAGAAAAAAGTTTATCCTGGAACTGATGGGAGATCCTATTTATCAGCCAATGAGACTCCGCGAGATTTCTTCTCTTCTGAGACTTTCAAAAGAAGAGAAAAGAGAGCTGTATGATGTTCTGGACGAACTTTGCGAGGAAGGAAAGGTATCTGTAGACCGCAAGGGCAGATATGAAAAGGTCAAAGGAAAATGGAAAAAGAAAAAAGATGACCGTTATTACGATGACCGAAGAGAAGAATACGGATCAGAGTATGGCAGAAAGAAGAAAGATAAAAATAAAAAAGATAAAAATAAAAAAGAGCAGCCGGAGGGAATCCAGGCTGAGGGAACATTCATCGGACATCCCAAAGGTTTCGGCTTCGTAGAAATTGAAGGGCAGGATGAGGATATCTTTATTCCTGAAAGTGATACAGGAACAGCTATGCATCAGGATAAAGTAAGGATCATCATCAGAAATGACAAAAAAGAGGGAAAACGCCAGGAAGGCGTAGTTGTGAAGGTTCTAGAGCGTGGTATGCCTGAAATTGTAGGAACTTATCAGTTAAATCGGGATTTCGGTTTTGTGATCAGTGATAATCCGAAATTTTCCAAAGATATCTTCATTCCGAGAAAAGAAGCGGCAGGAATAAAAAATGGTGATAAAGTAATCGTGGTGATTACAGATTATGGTTCCGGAAATAAGAATCCTGAAGGAAAAATTAAGGAGAATCTGGGAAATATCCGAACACCGGGTACAGATATCCTGGCAATCGTCAAGAGCTTCGGAATCCCAAGTGAATTTCCTGAGAAAGTAATGAAGCAGGCTCAGCGTGTTCCGGATCATGTGCTGGATGCAGACAGAGATGGAAGACTGGATCTGAGACATCTGCAGACAGTCACTATTGATGGCGAAGATGCCAAAGACCTGGATGATGCGATTTCCCTGACAAAAGAGGGGGACATTTACCATCTGGGAGTCCATATCGCAGATGTAAGCAACTATGTACAGTACAACAGTGCTCTGGACAGGGAAGCACTGAAACGTGGAACCAGTGTTTATCTGGCAGACCGCGTTGTGCCAATGTTGCCGGAACGTCTTTCCAATGGAATCTGTTCTCTGAATCAGGGAGAGGACAGACTGGCGTTGAGCTGCCTGATGGACATTAACGAAAAGGGTAAGGTAGTTTCCCATCAGATCGCGGAAACAGTGATTAACGTAAATGAGAGAATGTGCTATACTGATGTAAAGAATATTCTTGAGGACACAGACGAAGAAGCAAAGAAACGGTATGAGGCACTTATCCCGATGTTCTTTATGATGAAAGAACTGTCCGGAATCTTACGAAACAGCCGTCATCACAGGGGTTCCATTGACTTTGATTTTCCGGAGAGCAAGATTATTCTTAATGCAGCAGGAAAAGCAATCGATGTTAAGCCATATGAAGCAAATGTGGCAACCAAAATCATTGAAGATTTCATGCTGATGGCAAATGAGACTGTGGCACAGGAATACTGCACAGAAGAGATTCCGTTTGTATACAGAACCCATGATAATCCGGATCCGGAGAAAGTGGAGAGTCTTCTGACATTACTTCACAATCAGGGTGTGAAGATTCAGAAAGCAAAAGAAGAGATCACTCCAAAAGAAATTCAGCAAATCATCGAAAGTATCGAAGGGCTTCCGAATGAAGCAATGATCAGCCGTCTGGTGCTGCGTTCCATGAAACAGGCGAAATATACAACAGAATGCAGCGGTCACTTTGGACTGGCAGCAAAATATTACTGCCATTTTACATCTCCGATCAGAAGATACCCTGATCTGCAGATCCACAGGATCATTAAGGATAACTTACGAGGCAGACTGATGCGTGAAGGCAGAACCGAACACTATGCTGAAATCCTTGATGAAGTTGCGAGACAGTCCAGTGTATGTGAACGCCGTGCAGATGAGGCAGAACGTGAATCAGACAAGCTGAAGAAAGCAGAATATATGTCCTACCATCTGGGAGAGGAATTCGAGGGAATTATCTCAGGCGTTACCGGATGGGGGCTTTACGTAGAACTCCCAAATACAGTAGAAGGTCTGGTACATGTCAACACTCTGCGGGATGACTACTATATCTTCGACCAGGAAACCTACGAACTCCGCGGAGAGATGACAAAGAAAGTCTACAAATTGGGAGATAAAGTCTGTGTCCGTGTGGCAGATGCAGATAAAATGCTCAAAACAGTAGATTTTGAGCTGGTTGCTGATATCTGGAATGATGAAGAAGAGAATTAAATAAAAATGGCTTGGAGGATATTATGGCAAAGAAAAAAGGAATGAAGCTGATTGCCAATAATAAAAAGGCATTTCATGATTATTTTATAGAAGATACTTATGAAGCCGGTATTGCCCTTGCAGGAACAGAAGTAAAATCCCTGCGTATGGGCAAATGCAGCATCAAGGAATCCTTTATCCGTGTAGAGAACGGAGAGGTTTACATCTACGGAATGCATATCAGCCCTTATGAAAAAGGCAATATTTTCAACAAAGACCCGTTGAGAATCCGTAAGCTTCTGCTTCACAGATATGAGATCAATAAGATTGAAGCAAAGCTCAAAGAAAAAGGGTTAACTTTAGTACCTCTGAAAGTTTATTTCAAAGACAGTCTGGTAAAAGTGGAAATTGGAATGGCTCGAGGCAAGAAACTTTATGACAAGAGACAGGATATCGCAAAGAAAGACCAGAGAAGAGAAGCAGAGCGTGAATTTAAGGTTAAGAATCTATATTGATAATATTACTAAATCCTTTGGCTCAAAATTGTGAAATGTTATGAAAAAATTAATGGATATTGCAAAAATATTCGAAAATTCTTATAATCTATCATATAGATAAAAAAATAACAATTCATTTTCAGGCAGATGAGCTGAAAGGAGTGGTGCCCTATGAAAACAATCACGATCAGCAGACAGTATGGAAGCGGTGGAAGATATATTGCAGCTTTGCTTTCAGAAAAAATGGGAGTTCCCTGTTACGACAGTAAATTTTTGCCGAAGGAAGCAGAGAGGCATGGAATCAGTCAGGAAATCATCAATGAATTTAAAGGCAAGACCAGTCTTCTTTATGCAATCGGAGTAATGATGTCAGAAGAATCGCAGGATAAAAAACGCCTGACGATTCCGGAGAAGATGTTTCATGCGCAGAAAGAGACAGTGAAGCGCCTGGCACAGGAAGGTCCATGTATTTTTGTGGGAAGATGTGCAGACCAGATTCTGAAGGATGATAATCAGCTGCTTCGCGTGTATATTTATGCATCTGATATGGAAGACCGTATTAAACGGATTAAGAAAAATAAGCATATTTCTCAGGAGGAAGCACTTGACAGGATTGCATATAAAGACCGTCAGAGAAGAGATTATTATAACTTTTATACAGGACATGAATGGGGAAAAATGGAAAATTATGATATCTGCCTGAATACTTCGGTTTTATCAGAGGAAGAATGCGTGGAACTTCTGATGAAGCTGGCAGGATAGAAATATATTAAATATGACCACAAAGAGATGAGAAAGGACTGCCAGAGCAACATGGTAGTCCTTTCGTTACTGTTCACTGGTAATATTCCGCGAGGTGTTTTTTGCGAGTGAAAGTCACAGTAACATCCTTTCTGGTGAGTATCCGCTGATTACAGTGAGCGTTTCCTTTTGTGCAATAATATGAAGTAGGAAAAATGTGATTTTTTCATAAGAATGCGTCCGCAGGCAGAAACTTTAAAAACCTGAAAGTCTTAAAATTGTATGAAATCGGCAGAGGCTTAGTTGACAAGTTTTCGATACTCTGCAATAATAGGGAATTGAAAAAATGACATTGTTAAAAAGAAAAAAGATATTCCATATAGCAGGAGGGAATATATTATGAAGAAACGTTATTTAATACTGGCAGGTCTGTTAGTAATGACAGTGGCAGCTGCCGGATGTGGTAAGAAAAAGACAACAGAGACAGCACCTGTAGAGGTAACAGCTACCCCGACTCCTGAAGTAACCAAGGCAGTCGATATGGTGGATATGCAGCAGACAGCAGATGAAGACATAAAGAATGTAATGGGGGAGAAAACTTCCACAGCATCTAAGATTGTGTTTGTAAATAATACAGGGGATGACATCCAGTCACTCTATATCCGGACTCATGTGGATGAAGACAGTGAGGATTATGATGCAGACGAGGATGGAGGATGGGGAGATGATCTCATCAATGGAATGTTTACCCTGACAGATAAGGACAAGGCACTGTATTATATGCAGACTGCAAATACACAGACTGCAAATACACAGACTGCAAATACACAGACATCAGATACACAGACAACAGATACACAGACAACATCCAACAAGAGTACAGCTTCCTATGATATCCGTATTGCATATGCTGATGAGGACAAGAATGAATGCTTTTTCCGCGATATTCCGCTTGGAACAATTTCGCAGATTACGTTATGTATGGATGGCACAGATGATGATGCGATCCCATATGCAAAATATCTGACAGGTACATCAACAAAAGAAGTATCCACGCTTGATGCGGTAAAGGAACGTCTTGGAATTACAGATGACAGTGAGTCTGAATCAGATTCCACAGACGACAGTGATAAGAATTCTGCAGATGATTCAGATTCCACAGATAGTAACAACAGTTCTGATCAGAATAATAACAGTGGCAATGGAACCGGGGATAGTTCAGATGATCCGGGCAATGGAGGAAACTCAGACGATCCGGGTACTAATGATGATCCGGGCAGTAACGATGATCCGGGAAATGGCGGCGATATGATTTCCACAGCAGAACAGTATATCGGTCAGTCTCTGGATGCACTGGAAGGCGCATGCGGTTCTCCACAGGGCAGCAGCTATGAGGATGATCCTGAGACAGGTAAAACAGGATTCCATTATTACAGCAATTTCACAGTTTCTACAACAGTTGATGAAAATGGTAATGAAATTGTTGCCGGAATATGGTAGAATAGAACTACGAATGTAACAGAGGAGGTATTCCGATCCTCTGTTACCTGCGATAAAATTAATTTCAGGAGACAGTTACTATGAAACGTGTATTATTAAAATTAAGCGGTGAAGCCCTTGCCGGTGAAAAGAAGACCGGATTTGACGAGGCGACTGTTATTGAAGTTGCAAAGCAGATCAGGACAATTGCTGAGGAAGGACTGGAAATCGGCATCGTGATCGGCGGAGGTAATTTCTGGAGAGGACGCACCAGTGAGACTATCGACAGGAATAAGGCTGATCAGATTGGTATGCTTGCAACAGTTATGAACTGTATTTATGTATCTGATATCTGCAGATACCTTGGATTAAAGACAGAAATCTTTACACCATTTGTATGCGGTGCATTTACAAGCCTTTACTCTAAGGATGCAGTGGAAGCAAGCTTTGCACAGGGCAAGATCGTATTCTTTGCAGGCGGTACAGGACATCCTTACTTCTCCACAGATACAGCCACTGTACTTCGCGCAGTAGAGATCGAAGCAGAAGCAATCCTTCTTGCAAAAGCTGTTGACGGAATTTATGACAGTGATCCGAAGACAAACCCGAATGCAGTAAAATATGATGAAATTTCCATTGAAGAAGTAGTTGCAAAGAAACTGGCAGCTATGGATCTGACAGCATCGATCATGTGTATGGAACAGAAGATGCCGATGCTGGTATTTGCACTGGATGAAAAAGACAGCATCATCAATGCAGTACATGGCAAATTTGTCGGAACTAAGGTTACTGTATAAGTAAGGCTTATAAGTCAGTTTACAGAGAAAGTGTAATATAAAAACTATAAAAAGAGGGAGACGAACCTAATGGATGAGAGAATTCAGAAATATGAAGAGAAAATGAAAAAGACACTGGCAAGCCT
The DNA here is from genome assembly GCF_020593505.1 of Blautia sp. DFI.3.45. NCBI lineage: Bacteria > Bacillati > Bacillota > Clostridia > Lachnospirales > Lachnospiraceae > Blautia > Blautia sp. DFI.3.45. The sequence continues at coordinate 34,368 of NZ_JAJDMI010000025.1, read as the reverse complement.
TGAGAGCGAACTGGTTACAATTCGTGCAGGACGTGCGAACCCGCATATCCTTGACAAACTCGCCGTAGATTATTACGGAGCTCCGACACCTCTTCAGCAGGTGGCAAATATCACTGTCCCGGAAGCTCGTATGATCCAGATCCAGCCATGGGAAAGCAGCCTGATCAAAGGAATTGAGAAAGCAATCCTTACCTCTGACCTTGGATTAAATCCAAGCAACGATGGTAAAGTAATCCGCCTTGTATTCCCGGAACTTACAGAGGAACGCCGTAAGGAACTGGTTAAAGATGTCAAGAAAAAAGGCGAAGCAGCCAAAGTAGCAGTCCGCAACATTCGTCGTGATGCAAATGATGCATTTAAGAAACTTGCAAAACAGGATGTATCTGAGGATGAGATCAAAGAACTTGAGGAGAAAATCCAGAAGAGCACAGATAAATATATCAAAGAAGTTGATGCGGCAGTGGATGCAAAGAGCAAAGAAATCATGACCGTATAAGGGAAACGAAAAGGAGAGCTCCATGAATGCGGGCTCTCTTTTTATCTGAATGAGATAATGGACCGGAAACTGTGGTTCATTATGATGAGACAGTAAGGTTAAAGGAATAACAGGATAAGAAAAGGAAACAAGAGTATGAATGTACCAAATCATATTGCCATTATTCTGGATGGTAATGGACGCTGGGCGAAGGCAAAGGGAATGCCCAGAAGTTACGGACATGTGAAGGGCTGTGCAAATCTGGAAACAGTCTGTGACTATATGAAGGAGCTGGGAGTTAAATATGTGACTGTATATGCTTTTTCCACAGAGAACTGGAAACGTTCCAAAGATGAGGTGGACGGTCTGATGAAACTGTTCCGAAGTTATCTGAAAAAATGTATTAAACTGGCAGATAAGAACAAAATGCGTGTCCGGGTGATCGGAGAGGTTTCGGCATTTGATCAGGATATTCAGGAAAGTATTGCACGTCTGGAACAATATTCTCAGAAATATGATGAAATCTATTTCCAAATCGCATTGAACTACGGCAGCAGAGATGAGATCATAAGAGGTATCCGCAAACTTGCTCAGGATGCTGCAGATGGAAAAGTAAAGCCGGAAGAAATTGATGAGCACGTTTTTGACAATTACCTGGATACGGCAGGAATCCCTGATCCGGATCTGATGATCCGCACAAGCGGTGAATTGAGACTTTCCAATTTTCTGTTATGGCAGATGGCTTATACAGAATTTTATTTCACAGATGTGGCATGGCCGGATTTTAATAAAGCAGAGCTGATTAAGGCTATTGAGAAATATAATCAGAGAGACAGAAGATACGGCGGAGTTAAGGAGGAGTAAAGAATGTTTAAGACAAGACTCTTAAGCGGAATCCTGCTTGTGATTATTGCGCTTGCCACTATTATCAGCGGTGATTATGTGCTGTTTTTCACACTTCTTGCGGTTTCTCTCATTGGAATGAGAGAATTGTACAGAGCAATGAAGGTGCAGGATGAGAAGATAAATCTGCTGGCAGTAGCAGGCTATTTAGGCGCAGTATTATATTATCTGGCAGTACTGCTTGATTTTGAGAGGTATGGAGTGCTGGCAATCATTTTCGGACTTGTGCTGCTCATGTTTGTATACGTGTTCACTTATCCAACCTATGAGGCAGGGCAGGTAATGCCTGCACTGTTTGGTATTGTGTATGTGGCAGTTATGTTGTCGTTTATTTATCTTACCAGAGAGCTTCCCGGTGGAAAGTTCCACGTATGGCTGATCTTTCTGTGCTCATGGGGATGTGATACCTGCGCATATTGTGTGGGAATGCTGATCGGTAAACATAAAATGGCACCTGTCCTCAGCCCTAAGAAATCTGTGGAGGGAGCTGTGGGTGGTGTGGCAGGAGCTGCACTTCTTGGTGTGATCTATGCAGCAGCCACTCAGGGACCGATGCTGGAATATGCTGTGATCTGTGCAATCGGAGCGCTGATTTCCATGGTAGGCGATCTGGCTGCATCTGCGATCAAGAGAAATCAGGGGATTAAAGATTATGGAAAATTAATTCCGGGACATGGAGGAATCCTTGACAGATTTGACAGTGTGATCTTCACAGCACCGGTTATTTATTTCCTCTCTCTTGTGATGATTGAGATCTAGAGCGTGTCTGAAAAATCATTCCCGCAATCTGCATGCCCCACTTTACGGGATATTTCACCCGAATTCAGTTGCCGTAGCCCGCTACGGCGCCCTCATCCGGGCAAAATATCCCACAAATTGTGACGCACATCTTGCAGAAAGCCTTTTTCAGACGCGCTCTAACGGAGCATATATTCTTCTGATATACATGTTTACAGTATTTTCTGATATGAGAACTGTCAGGTCAGAAGTAATTTTATAAAATTGTTGTATAAGTATTGAAATGAGGTACAATATGAAAAAAGTAGCAGTCTTAGGTTCTACAGGTTCGATCGGAACACAGACACTGGATGTGGTACGTGCAAATGATGACCTGGAAGTAGTTGGTCTTGCAGCAGGCAGCAATGTAGAAATGCTGGAGAAGCAGATACGTGAATTTCATCCCAGACTTGTTGCAGTCTGGAAAGAAGAGGCAGCCAGAGATCTGGCAGTACGTGTGCAGGATCTGGATGTAAAAATCGTAAGCCAGATGGGTGGTCTTATCGAACTTGCCAGAATGGAGGAATCAGACATTCTGGTGACCGCTATCGTAGGAATGATAGGAATCAGACCAACTATGGAAGCAATCCTTGCAGGTAAGGATATTGCTCTGGCAAATAAGGAAACACTGGTAACAGCCGGACATTTGATCATGCCGCTGGCAAAGCAGTTCGGTGTGCAGATCCTGCCTGTAGACAGCGAGCACAGTGCTATTTTCCAGGCACTTCATGGAGAGAAAAGAGAGCAGATACATAAACTGCTCATCACTGCATCCGGCGGTCCTTTCCGCGGAAAGAAAACAGCAGATCTGGAGAAGGTGACTCTGGAGGATACGCTGAAGCATCCGAACTGGGTAATGGGACAGAAGATTACAGTGGATTCTGCAACTCTGGTAAATAAAGGTCTGGAAGTTATGGAAGCCAGATGGCTTTTTGATGTAGATCTGGATCATATTCAGGTTGTGGTTCAGCCGCAGAGTATTATCCACTCTATGGTGGAATTCGAGGACGGTGCAGTGATGGCACAGCTTGGAACACCGGATATGAGACTTCCGATACAGTATGCATTATGCTACCCGGACAGAAGATTTTTAAAAGGCGACAGACTGGATTTTCATATGTTGAAGCAGATCACCTTTGAGGAGCCGGACAGGAAAACTTTTAAAGGTCTTCCAATGGCGGTGGAAGCGGCAAGGGCAGGCGGCAGTATGCCAACCGTTTTTAATGCTGCAAATGAGCTGGCAGTCCGCAAATTCCTTCAGAAAAAAATCAGCTTTCTGGATATTTACGAGATTATCGGGCAGTCTATGAGCAGACATACAGCAGTAAAGGATCCGGACCTGGATCAGATTCTGGAGATTGAGAAAGAAACTTATCGTTGGATTGAAAGCAGGTGGTAGATTGAAAATTATTATTGCAATTGTCATATTCAGTGCAATCATTCTCTTTCATGAGCTGGGACATTTTCTTTTTGCAAAGCTGAATAAGATCGTGGTCACAGAATTCTCTTTGGGAATGGGACCAAGACTTTACAGTTTTGAGAAAGGAGATACCAGATATTCACTGAAACTTCTTCCTATCGGTGGCTCCTGTGCCATGCTGGGGGAGGATACGGACATAGAGAATGAACCGGGAACTTTTAACAGTGCGTCTGTGTGGGGCAGGATTTCTGTAGTTGCCGCAGGACCGGTATTTAACTTTATCATGGCATTTGTATTGTCTGTGATCATTGTAGGTGCTGTAGGATATGAACCATCCAGAGTTCTTTCCGTAAAGGAAGGTTCTGCGGCTGAGGCGGCAGGACTGAAAGAGGGAGATATTATTACCGGTTATCAGGGATATCACATTGATCTGGGAAAAGATCTCTATGTATATTCCTATCTGAACCAGCTGAAAGAGGGAGATACCATTAACCTGACTGTTAAGCGTGATGGAAAGAAGATGGACATTTCCTATAAGTCGGATACAAATGTGAGATACCTTCTGGGCTGCAATTTCAACGGGGATGATACTTCTGCCATGACAGTGGAATCTGTAATGGATGGAATGCCGTTGCAGGAAGCAGGGATTCAGCAGGGAGATGTGATCACATCCATTAATGGAGTGAAGATTACAAATGCAGCAGATTACCAGAAATATATTCAGGAGAATCCGCTGACAGAAAAGTCTGTAAAGATTACCTATTCCAGGGACGGACAGGAATATGATATTACGGTTACACCAAAAGAATACCGTACGGCAGAATCAGGATTTACCTACAATATGTATTCTGAAAAAGCAAAAGGGCTGAATATAGTCAAATATGGTGCCGTAGAAGTAAAATATATGGTACGTACAACGATTCTCAGCCTGAAAGAGCTGGTCAGCGGAAAGCTTGGAATGAAAGATCTGAGTGGTCCGGTCGGAATTGTGGATGCAATCGGAACTACGTATGAGGAAAGCAAAAGCGAAGGAACCATGATCCTGTGGATGAATATGCTTAATCTGGCAGTTCTGCTCTCTGCAAACCTTGGAGTTATGAACCTCCTTCCGTTTCCGGCACTGGACGGTGGACGGCTGGTATTCCTTGTCATAGAGGCAATCCGCAGAAAACCGATTAACAGACAGGTGGAGGGCGGCATCCATTTCGCAGGGCTGATGCTGTTGATGGCGCTGATGGTATTTGTTATGTATAACGATATTGTTAAGCTGATCTGATCATCTGGCATACCAGTGTGGGTTTGAAAAAATCTCCCATAAAATGTGACGCATATCTTGCGTAAAGTTTAAACACACTTTAGAACCAATGTAATGTATATGATTAAAAAGACAGATATCTTGAAAGAAAATAGAGAGTCTGTCTTTTTTTGACGAAAATTTGACGATTTATCTGGATTTTCACAGTTCGATTTGATATATTAAAATTGTCCTGAAGGTTTAAGCGACAGATATATGTATTACACAAATCTGTTACAGAGGATTAACAGTGAAAGTATTTTGACCGCAGTTTCGGGAAAGTGTGTGTATAATGTAACCCAACAAAAGACAAACAGAAAAATGTGGGGTGAAAGGAGATGTTTATGAGAAAGAAAAATGAAATCACTGAGTATGTAGCTGCTGCTCTTATATTTGTGTGTGCGGTAGCAGTAAGTCTGGGCATATTTCTGGTATGCACGCAGAATTCTATTGAGCGTAACTCGCAGAAAGTAATTAAGACGAATGTTTCCAGACAGAGTGAACATATTAAAGCAATTTTGGATATTCATTATGGATATCTGAGGGGTATAGCAAAAGAGATTGGAAAATCCGAAGAACTTGTGTCGGATGAAAATATGGAAATGTTAATATCGCTTGAAGAGGAAACTGCTTTAGAGCGTACAGCACTGATTGAAGCAGATGGTACGGCTCATTATGATAACGGAGCAGAGAAGAATGTATCTTTGAGGAGATATTTTAAGGAAGGAATGGAGGGAAAAGAAACACTAAGCGATCCACTGGAGAGCAGCGTAGATAAAGAAACCCGTGTAATTCTGGGCGTACCGGTCTGGAAAAACGGAAAAGTGATAGGAGTTCTGGGTGGTTCTTATAACGTAACTGCATTAAGCCGTATGCTGTTTAACGATTTCTTTGAAGATGTAGGATATACACTGATTACTACCAGTGATGGTGAGATTATTGCGTATGATGGTGATTTTGCCTATCATGAGATTGAATATGGCGATAACTTCTTTGAATTTTATGATGATCAGACACTTATTTTTGATTCGTCCCTGACAGAAGTGAAAAAAGATTTTACAGTGGGTGCCGATGGACTGATGAAAATAAGAATTGGAAATGATTATAATTCAGACCGTTATCTGGCCTATACAGATATGGGATTGAATGACTGGATGATTTGTTATGTTATCCCTGTTTCTGAAGCGCAGAAATCTTATAACTTTGTACGAAGATATGAACTGATTTTTACAATCGGGTTTTGTGTTATGGTAAGCATGTTGTTCCTTTGGGGATTTGTTAAGAACAGATCAAAGGATAAACAGCTTATTCAGGCAGCAGAGACAGATGCACTGACCAGCGCGTACAATAAGAGAAGTACAGAAGAACGGATCCATAATGTTCTGCAGGAACACCCGCAGGAACCGGGAACTTTTGTGATCATGGATGTGGATCATTTTAAGGAAGTAAATGATATATATGGACACATTACAGGGGACAAAGTCCTGCACAAATTTGGTGAAGTGCTTCATGAACATTTTCGTGAAGGAGATATTGTTGGCAGGATTGGTGGTGATGAATTTGTAGTATATATGAGGAAAACGGACAGCAGAGAAGTTGCTGTTTCCAGAATCGAAAGTCTGATAAAAAAGGTTGAAGAATTATCGTTTACGGAAATGAATGGAAAGAATATTACCATTAGTGCCGGAATGGCATTTGCTCCGGAACATGGAACAGGATATCTTGATCTGTATAAAAATGCAGATACTGCATTATATAAGACAAAACAGAATGGCAGAGATGGGTATAATATTTACGAAGAAGAAAAAAGATAAAGATAAAGGAGAGAGAAAAAGGTTATGCCTATTGGAATAATTATCAATGCATTATCCATAGTTATAGGCGGAATCCTGGGTGCTTTTGTGGGGCACAAATTAAGTCCAAAATTCAAAGAGGATATTACTCTTGTATTCGGGGTATGCTCTATGGGAATGGGAATCAGCACCATCGGTCTGATGGAAAATATGCCGGCGGTTATTTTTTCTGTTGTGATCGGTACGGGAATCGGACTTGCGATTCATCTTGGAGAAAGGATCAATGCCGGTGCCGGTGTTATGCAGCGTGTGATCGGCAAATTTATCAAGAATTCAAATTCAGAGCTTTCTGAGGATGAGTTTATGAATACACTGGTGACGATCATCGTATTATTCTGTGCAAGCGGAACAGGAATCTATGGCTCTATCGTATCCGGAATGAGCGGGGATCATTCAGTGCTGATCTCCAAATCTATTCTGGATTTATTTACAGCAGCTATTTTTGCCTGCAGCCTGGGAATGGTAGTGTGTATGATCGCCATTCCGCAGGTGATTATTTTCCTGATCCTGTTCTTTGCAGCAACGGCGATTTTTCCGCTGACTACGCCGGGCATGATCAATGACTTTAAAGCCTGTGGCGGGTTTCTGATGCTTGCAACCGGTTTTCGTATGGTGAAGCTGAAGAACTTCCCAACTGCGGACATGATACCGGCGATGGTGCTGATCATGCCTATGTCATGCTTCTGGGTGAATTATATATTGCCGTTAGTATCATAAGTTAAGCTGGCAGATTTTCATTTCTGAGTTCAGAAACGGAGATCTGCTTCTTTTTAGGTCAATTACAATCAAAATTATAGATGACTGTAATGGCGCTTATAAAAAACTAACCAATAGTTAATAGAAAATTTCTTCCTGATATTGTATTGTAAATATATAAAAAACTGAGCAAAGTATCAGGTGTACCAAAAGTATTTCCTGATATTTGTCTGAAACTATAACAGCGTATCAGGGAGGAGGAGATTTTTATGAGTATGAAAGAACGATTTGTAAGAAAAAGCAGAAGCTATCTGGCATTTTTTCTTCTGGCGGCATTTGCAGCACTTTTATTTTTCCCAAGGGTAGCATCGGCTGCTGCCAAGCCAACTGCCAAACAGCTTAAAGTAACCTACAGAGGATTCGAATATGACAATGATACAGCAAAGTTATATCTGAAGCTGAGTCTGAAAAATACTTCGAGTTACACGATTACAAAAGTGAAGATGGGATATGAGATACCTATTATGGAGGATGGAACCATAACCCAGACCTTCAGTGTAACGATCAATCCCGGAAAGACAGTGAATAAGACGGTTTATATTGGAAAAATGACTCAGCAGCCATATAAAGCGCCGAAGGTAAAATGCTTATCGTTCTGGTATAAGTCAGCGACACCTAAGCTAAACCAGCTCAAAGTCAGCTACAAGGGATATGAGTACAATCCGAACACAGGAGAGCTGTATATAACTGCCCGTATGCAGAACACTTCCAGTTATACGATTACAAAGGTAACGATGTATTTTGAGATACCACTGGATGAAACTGCAACACCGACCAAAACCTACAATGTAAATATTCCGGCCGGAAAGACAAAAAATTACAGGTTCAAAATTGGAATGATGACAGATGCTCCGGATGGAAAGGTACTGGTGAAATGTAAGAAATTCTGGTATAAGAAATAACAAATGAAATTGTGATATCAGACAGGCAGCCATTGTGAGATACTCTAAACAGTACCGCAATGGCTGCTGTTTTGTTATGCTTAGGAAATTACGTCGGAATTGTTATAATTAGGTATATTTTAGCATAAATAATTCCTGTCTGAAATAAAAATTGCTGTTATTATTTCTGGCTTAGTCGGGCTCGAAGTGGCAGTAACTCCTGCTTTACGTTACAAATGTTTCATGTTATCATTATCTAAAATCAGGGAAGCTGTTTTTCGGGGAATTTTTTAACCGAATGCGGATTGCGAATATCCGTTTGACTTGCAAAATCTGGTAATGAAGGAGGATGAAAAATATGCGGAACAGAAAGAAACTGCCAATTGGAATAGATAGTTTTGAAAAAATAATCCGGCATAATTTTTACTATGTGGATAAAACAGAAATGATAACAGAACTTCTTCATAACTGGGGAGAAGTGAATCTGTTTACACGTCCTCGCCGTTTTGGAAAATCTCTGAATATGAATATGCTGCAGTCATTTCTGGAAATCGGATGTGATAAATCGCTGTTTAATGGACTGAAGGTATCCCGTGAAAAAGAACTGTGTGAAGAATATATGGGAAAGTTTCCGGTAATTTCGCTTACATTGAAGAATGTGGAGGGATTAAATTTTGAGTCAGCCCGGAAATCGCTGAAGAATACTCTGGGAATGGAGGCGTGGAGACTTAGTGCTCTGGCAGAGAGCAGCCGCCTTACAGAGGAAGAAAAAAACTCTTATAAAGCATTGACTGTCGTTGATGATCATGGCGATTTCAAAATGTCTGATGCCACAATGGAGAAGGCGCTGCTTATATTAACTGTATTACTGGAGAAACATTATGGAAAAAAAGCGGTTCTTTTGATTGATGAGTATGATGTGCCATTAGATAAAGCGTTCCAGTATGGATATTATGACGAGATGGTATCTTTGATCAGAAACATGTTTGGAAATGTTTTGAAGACAAATTCGAGCCTGTTTTTTGCAGTACTTACGGGATGCCTGAGAATTGCGAAGGAAAGCATTTTTACAGGATTAAACAATTTTAATGTTTTTTCGATTACGAGTGTACAGTTTGATGAGTTCTTTGGATTTACAGATGATGAGGTCGCAGAAATGCTGAAATATTTTGGGCTTTCTGACTACCATGAAACAATCAGGGAATGGTATGATGGTTATCAGTTTGGAAAGAAAGCAGTGTATTGTCCCTGGGACGTGATCAGTTATTGCAGAAATTTATGTGCAGATCCTGATGCGATACCAGAAGATTTCTGGTCTAATACCAGCAGCAACAGCATTGTGAGTCGTTTTATAGATAAAGCGAATAAACAGACGAGAGATGAAATCGAAAACCTGATTTCGGGAGAAACGGTTATAAAAGAAATAAAACAGGAACTGACATATAATGAACTGGATAAATCCATTGAGAATCTTTGGAGTATACTTTTTACAACAGGGTATTTAACACAACGTGAAAGAATAGACAGCAGAAAGTTACGTCTGGCAATTCCTAACAGAGAAATTAAAGAATTGTTTGAACTTCAGATCAGGGAATGGTTTCAGGAAAAGTCATCTGAGGATGTAAAGAAGCTTGATAAATTATGCATGGCTTTTCCAGATGGAGATGCAGAAACGATAGAAGATTTGTTTAACGACTATTTATGGAATACAATCAGTATTCGGGATACGGCAGTTAAGGGAAGAAAAGAAAATTTTTATCATGGAGTTTTGCTGGGGCTGCTAAGTCATATGGAGAACTGGGCTGTCTGGTCGAATATAGAATCTGGTGAAGGTTATTGTGATATTTTACTGGAAGTTCCGGAGAATCGTGTCGGAGTGGTGATCGAGATGAAATATGCTCAGGAAGACAGAATGGAGGCAGCTTGTACAGAAGCTCTGAAACAGATTGAACAACGTCAGTATGCTGCAAGGTTAAAGAGTGACGGGATGAAGAATATTGTAAATTATGGCATTGCCTGTTATCGGAAACATTGTAAAGTTAAGATTGGGAAAGAAAATTCTTAATCTAAGAAGATATCTTAATAAGAAAACAGCTCTGCTGTTCTGAAATTACAGTTCCTCTCAGTGATTATTATTTGTGATACTGAGGGGAGCTTTTTATATCATAGAAGATTATTCTGCAATGTTTCTGTGATGTAACAGTCTTTTGGACAGTGCTCTTGCGGACGAGGTACATGATAACTATAACATCGGTGCAGGTCCGGCGAGTGGAAGCTGCCGTACGATGGGAATGATCGTGATTCCATGCAGTATGAAAACTCTGGCGGGAATCGTAAGCGGGTACAGTGATAATCTCGTTTTACGGGCAGCAGATATAACCTTGAAAGAATGCTGGAAGAAGATATCATTACAAGAAAATGGGCTGAGCAGATATGGGAACTTGTCAAACAACCGGTGTCTGTGCTGGCAGGAGTATATTATGATAATCTGGAAAAGGAACAGTTGATGGACGTAATCCGGATATTAGATCAACTGCTCGAAAACTTAGAACAAGAACTGCAATTACGGAAGACAAAATATAGTCAAAACGTATAAGAGAAACATAGAAATACAATGGTGCTATAATTTTTTCAGATAACGAAATCAGGAGTTTATGTCGGACTGGAAAAAGCCTGTGAAAAAGCAATGAACCAGATTCGGGAGCTGCGTTATGATGAACGGCTTCGTAATGAGGACAGAAATGATATTCTGGCATATGGAATTGCTTTTTGTAAGAAGAAATGCAAGGTAGTTGTCGAAAATTTATAAGGAATGAGGTAATCTTAAAAAGATGATATCTGAAAAGGGAAAGGGATAGGTGATAGATTCTTGCGCATCAGTTCTTTGCAGGCTGATGCGCATATTTTGTCTGCTTTGCTACAACCCTAACGCAACTCAGCAATCCTGCTGACTGCCACGTAGATCTCCTGAATTTTGTACCAGGTTGGATAATCTACGATTCCTGTCTGGTCCAGACCGAAAATGCTCTGGAAAATCCTGACGGAATTTTGGGTCTCAGGTCCGTAAATTCCATCTGCGGTAACAACAGGGACAGCAGGATAAGCTTCTGCGATTGTGTTTAACTGTTCCTGAATCTGTCTTACCTTATTTCCGGATGCACCGATATCCAGATCATATCCCGGCCAGGAGGAGGGAATCCCGGAGATTGCTTCCGCCACATTGATATACATATCATTTCCGTAAAAAGTTCGTAGGATTTCAATGGCAGAGTATCCCTGATCGCCCAGTGCCTTGCTTCCCCATTGTGTCATCCAGCCTCTGTTTCGGCATTGTACCTGTTTGCCGTCACAGTACTGGGTAAGGATTGGCTGACGTACATTTGGTCTGGAAAGATAATTCTCGAATAATTCATCTACAATGCGGTCAATGCTGGCAAAGATATTCCTGCCATAGATCCATTTGTGATCATAGGCAGTGGAGGAAGTGATCGTAAAGTCATAACCTTTGTTCCGGTACCATTCCGTATAAACCCTGTTCAGAGTAAAAGACATGATAGCCAGAATATTTGCCCGGATGGTGTCGTCGGGCCAGGTGGCATAGATTTCGCTGCTGGCTACATTTTTGATGTAATCTTTGTAGCGTACATAATAATTGCCTGCAGCGGAATCGTTGACAGGCCCATCGTGTACCACTATATATTCAGGGACAACGACCTTGCTTAATACGATTTCGCCGTTTTCGTTTATTGGTTTTATCTCGGCTTCTTCGATTTTGGGAGGATATTCATAGAACAACGTATGCGGAGGAATTACAATTCTCTGGAAAGTTTCGCCGGATTCCATGACATTCAGCGTTGTTGGCTGTCTGGATAAAGTATCTGCTAATACCTGGCTTCCTGCGATTTCTTTTGGTTCAAATCCTTCTGCTTCAATCTGAATGGTATATTCTGAGTAGGGCTGTTGTTCAACCGGTTCCATACTGTATTCCAGAGGTGGAGTCTTAAGTTCAATGACAGGAGTGCGTCCGGAGGAATCTGTTGTCACTTCTTCAATGGTACTGTCGGGTGCTCCTGTGTAGGAGATTCTGACGCGTGCGTTTTCTATGGGACGATTGTTCAGCCGGTCTGATACGGTAACCTGATATTGTCCTGTATCTATATTTTCCTGCTGCATCTGCATATGATAAAAAGCCATACAAGCTCCTGTAGATAATGCTTTCCTGATAAATTATGCAGGGGACCGGAAAATGGTTACCTGAGAAAAGAATTATTGTAGAAAAAAGAATAAAAAAATAAGGCACCATGACTTCTCATAGTTCCTCATTCTTTAAATGCGGAAGATGGGACTTGAACCCACACGAGCGCAATGCTCACAAGATCCTTAGTCTTGCTCGTCTGCCAGTTCCGACACTTCCGCATATCGCATTTCTTTGGGATTCTTTTGCTCTCCCTCGCGACAAGTGATACTATATCAAATGTAAAAGCTAATGTCAACACCTTTTTGAAAAAAATATAAAAAAATTTCAATTTTTTTTTGAAAAAAAGAGGAATTTGAAATTTTATGTAGAATATAATTAATAAGAGGTATTTTGTCAGCTTGTGGAGGTATCGCTTATGAATATCAGAGAAAGCATGGAACAGCGTGAACAAAAGATGCTCAGTCCTTATGCTGCTTTGAGTCTTTGTTCCAGAGGCAGAGAGCGGCAGGAGGAAGAATGCGATGTACGGACTGTCTATCAGAGAGACAGGGACAGGATCCTTCATAGTAAAGCTTTTCGCAGGATGAAGGATAAGACACAGGTTTTTGTGGCACCCCAGGGTGATCATTACAGGACCAGACTGACACATACTCTTGAGGTATCACAGATTGCCAGAACAATAGCGAAGGCACTGAGACTGAATGAAGATCTTGTAGAAGCGATCGCACTTGGACATGACCTGGGACATACGCCCTTTGGACATGCAGGTGAGAGGGCTCTTGATGCAGTGAATCCGGATGGCTTTGCCCACTATAAACAGAGCGTCAGGGTTGCACAGGTACTGGAGAAGAACGGCGAAGGGTTGAATCTCACATGGGAGGTCCGGGATGGTATCCTGAATCACAGAACCAGTGGGAATCCGTCTACTCTCGAAGGAAAGGTAGTAAGACTTTCGGACAAGATCGCCTATATTCATCATGATATGGATGATGCACAGCGGGCGGGGATTATTTCTGAGGATGATATTCCGGTCACGCTTCGGATGCTGCTCGGTTATACAACCAGAGAGCGGCTCAATACATTTGTTCATGATGTGATAGAGAACAGTCTTGAGCAGGATACCATAAAGATGTCAGCAGAGATCTACGAGGCAATGATGGATCTGCGGGCTCTCATGTTTCAGAATGTATATGAGAATCCGGCAGCCCATAAGGAAGAGGAAAAGGTAGTGAAGATGCTGACGGAGTTATATGAATATTATGTCGAACACCCGGAAGCAATGTCAAAAGAATACAGGGAGCTGATCGTGCGTGGAGAGAAGAAGGAACAGGCAGTATGTGACTATCTCTCAGGAATGACAGACCAGTATTCTATAAGGAAATTCCGGGAGATTTACATACCAAAAGCATGGGAAGTCTATTAATCGATCAAGAAGGAGGACGAAGCATGCGTTATTCAGACGATATCATTGAAGAAGTCAGGATGAAGAATGATATTGTAGATGTTGTATCCCAGTATGTGAAGCTGAACAAAAGAGGAAGTACCTATTTTGGACTTTGTCCGTTTCATAATGAGAAAACTCCCTCTTTTTCGGTAACACCGGCGAAGCAGATGTATTACTGCTTCGGATGCGGAGCAGGCGGGAATGTATTTAATTTTGTGATGGAATATGAGAATTATACCTTTGGGGAGGCACTGAAGCATCTGGCAGACAGGGCAGGGGTGCAGCTTCCGAAGATTGAATATTCCGGAGAAGCAAAGAAGAAAGCAGAACGTCGGGCTGCCCTTCTGGAGATCAATAAGCTTGCAGCAGGATATTTCTATTATCAGCTGCGTCGTGAGAGTGGCAGACAGGCACATGAATATCTGACAGGCAGAGGACTCAGTGAGGAGACGATCAGGAAGTTTGGCCTGGGATATTCGGATAAGTACAGTGACGATTTGTACAAATATCTGAAGTCAAAGAATTACAGTGACGAACTGCTGCGGGATTCCGGCCTGTTCAATGTGGATGAACGCAGGGGAATGTATGATAAGTTCTGGAACAGGGTTATTTTCCCGATCATGGATGTGAATAACCGCGTGATCGGATTTGGAGGCAGAGTGATGGGTGACGGAAAGCCGAAGTACCTGAACTCGCCGGAGACTACGATCTTTGATAAAAGCCGGAATTTGTACGGGCTGAATGTTGCAAGAACCACGAGAAAAAATTATCTGATCCTGTGTGAAGGATATATGGATGTGATATCCATGCATCAGGCAGGGTTTACCAATGCGGTGGCATCGCTGGGAACGGCACTTACTTCCGGACATGCAAGTCTGCTGAAGCGTTACACTCAGGAGGTATTGCTTCTGTATGACAGTGATGATGCAGGCGTGAGGGCTGCCCTTCGTGCCATTCCGATCCTGAGGGAAGCAGGTGTTTCTTCGAGGGTGGTAAATCTTAAGCCGCATAAAGATCCGGATGAATTTATCAAGGCACTTGGAGCAGAAGAGTTTGAGAAACGTCTGGAGCAGGCTATGGACAGCTTTATGTTCCGCGTACATATGGCAGAGCGGGAATTTCCAATGGAGGAACCCCAGGGACAGAACCGTTTCTTTGAGCGGTGTGCGCAGATGCTTCTGGAGCTTTCCGATGAACTGGAGAGAAATCTTTATATAGAAGCAATCGTAAAGGATTACAGAAGCAGTGGGATCAGTGTGGAGAATCTGAAAAAGAGAGTCGGAGCTCTTGCAATGAAGGGAACTCCGGCAGAGCAGAGGATTCAGCCTAAACCTGTGGGAGCAGGTCAGCAAAAGAAGAAGGAGAGTGCAGCAGAGAAAGCACAGAAGCTGATGCTTACCTGGCTGGTAACTTATCCGGGCATATTTGACACAGTGGAAAAATATATCCAGCCTTCAGATTTCGTGGTTCCTCTGTACAGGCAGGTGGCAGAGATGCTTTACCAGCAGCACAGGGATGGCGATGTGAATCCTGCAAGGCTGATGAATGCTTTCATTGACAGTGAAGAGCAGAGAGAGGTTTCATCCCTTTTTAATGCAACGATCCATCTGGAGACTCCGGAGGAACAGAACCGGGCTTTCTCGGATGCTGTGATCAGGATTAAGGATGAGAGTCTGAAAGAGAGAAACAGAACCTGGGATCCCACAGATATACAGGGACTGCAGGAACTTGTAAAAGCAAAGAAAGAACTGGAAGAGCTTGGAAGAAAGCGGCAGCAGCTGCATATTTCTTTCGAATAAGGATAAAATATAAACACTATATGGAGGTATAGAGCACATATGGAAATGAATATGGGTAAATTCAGTGAAAAACTGGTAGAACTTCTGGAGCTTGCCAAGAAGAAAAAGAATGTACTGGAATACCAGGAAATCAATGACTTCTTTAAGGATCAGCCACTGGGAGTTGAACAGATGGAGAAAGTATTTGACTTTCTGGAAGCCAGTGGAGTGGATGTGCTTAGGATTACAGACAGTAATGCAGATGATATGATCCTGGATGATGACGATGCAGACATTGATAAGCTGGATGAAGAAGAGATTGAGCTTGACAAGATCGATCTTTCTGTTCCTGAAGGTGTAAGCATCGAGGATCCGGTACGTATGTATCTGAAGGAAATTGGTAAGGTTCCGCTTCTTTCAGCAGAAGAGGAAATCGAACTTGCAAAGAGAATGGAGAATGGGGATGAGGCTGCCAAGAAACGTCTGGCAGAAGCAAACCTTCGTCTTGTTGTCAGCATTGCAAAGAGATATGTGGGACGTGGAATGCTTTTCCTTGACCTGATCCAGGAAGGTAACTTAGGTCTGATCAAAGCGGTTGAGAAATTTGATTACCGCAAGGGTTATAAATTCAGTACCTATGCTACATGGTGGATCCGTCAGGCGATCACCAGAGCAATCGCAGACCAGGCACGTACCATCCGTATTCCGGTGCATATGGTTGAGACTATTAACAAACTGATCCGCGTTTCCCGTCAGTTACTGCAGGAGCTTGGACGTGAACCTACGCCGGAAGAAATTGCAAAAGAGATGGATATGTCTGTAGAGCGTGTACGTGAGATCCTTAAGATATCCCAGGAGCCTGTATCTCTGGAGACACCTATCGGTGAGGAAGAGGACAGCCACCTTGGAGACTTTATTCAGGATGACAATGTACCTGTACCTGCAGATGCAGCAGCATTTACTTTGCTGAAAGAGCAGCTGGTAGAGGTTCTGAGCACATTGACAGACAGAGAGCAGAAAGTATTGCGCCTGCGTTTTGGCCTGGACGATGGACGTGCCAGAACTCTGGAGGAAGTTGGTAAGGAATTTAATGTAACAAGAGAACGTATCCGTCAGATTGAGGCAAAGGCGCTCCGCAAGCTTCGTCATCCGAGCCGCAGCCGTAAACTGAAGGATTATCTGGACTAAGGAGCCTGTTATGCAGCTTTCATTACGTTTGTCTGCAATAGCAGGCCTGGTGACCAGGGGAAACAGACTTGTGGATGTGGGATGCGATCATGGATACCTGCCGGTTTCGCTTTATCTGGATGGAAAGATTCCGGGTGCGATTGCCATGGATGTAAGAAAAGGCCCGTTGTCCAGAGCGCAGGAACATATTTCTCAGTATGGACTGGACGCATACATAGAAACCCGGCTTTCAGACGGACTTGAGGCTTTGAAACCGGGAGAGGGCGACACTCTTGTGATCGCAGGAATGGGCGGCCCTCTCATGGAGAGGATTCTTACTGACGGGGCAGAGGTCAGGGAGAGCTTTCGGGAAATGATCCTGCAGCCTCAGTCAGATATCCCCCATTTTCGCAGATTTGTCAGAAAAATCGGCTGGCAGATCACAGAGGAGGAGATGGTTCTGGAGGATGGCAAGTTTTATCCTATGATGAAGGTAATTCATGGAGAAAAGATGCATATTTCAGAAGATACTCCTTATACTTTAGATGAGTGGTTTGGAGGAATGCTTCTGGAAAGAAAGCATCCTGTTCTGCGGGAGTATCTGGAAAGAGAGCTTCGCATCCGCAATGAGATTCTTGACAGATTAAAGAATGCGCCCAATGCAGAGAAGCGTGCGGGCGAGATAGAGGAGGAAAAGCAGGCAGTTATTGCTGCTTTAGAGGAATATGAAGGCATATGAACTGACCTCCTGGCTGGAGAAGAAGTACCCGTCAGATGCAGCAGAGGACTGGGATAACGTAGGACTTCTCGCAGGAGATGATACAAATGAGATCAGCCACGTGTTTCTGGCTCTGGATCTGACAGAGGAAACACTGGCTGAGGCCATAGAGGATGGGGCAGATATGATCATTACCCATCATCCCATGATCTTTTCCGGAATTAAGAAGATCAATAATCACAGCTTTACAGGAAGAAAGATCCTTACGCTGATACAGAAAGGAATTGTTTATTATGCGATGCATACCAATTATGATGTGCTGGGTATGGCAGATCTGAGTGCAGACTATACGAAGATGCATGATACCACAGTCCTTTCCGTAACTGAAGAGAGAGAGGGAGAAGTACAGGGTTTTGGCAGAGTTGGGAAACTTCCCCGGGAAATGACGCTGAGAGAGTATGCACAGCTTGTCAAAGAGTCTCTGAAGTTAAATGATGTAAAGGTTTATGGGAATCTGGACAGCATGGTAAAATGTGCTGCTGTATGTACAGGATCAGGCAAGAGCATGATCAAGGATGTCATTAAGGCCGGTGCGGATGTGTATGTGACCGGTGATATCGACCACCATACAGGAATTGATACGGTTGCGCAGGGACTGGCGCTGATCGACGCCGGACACTATGGAACAGAATATATTTTTATGGATGCAATGAAAAAAGAACTGACACAGGCATTTCCGGAACTGAAAATCTCCTGTGCAGAGGTAAAGAGCCCGTACACGATTCTGTGATACGGGTTCTTACCATATAATAATGAAATTATAAATGAAAATTGGCTGATCTGCCTGTTGGCGGCGGAGCTGATAACTGTATTTACTTGTCGGTATAGCAGAAATGGAGGCAGGATTTATGGGACAGAAAATGTATAACGTTACGATACAGGGAATAACAAAACAATATCCTGAGAAGATTCCTTACAGTGAGATTGTAAAGGAATACGAAGGAAGTACGGATGCACCTGTAATGCTGGTGATCGTAAATGGCAGGCTGAGAGAACTGCATAAGCATCTCAAGGCAGACTGTGAGATTGAATTTGTGACATCCAAAGATCCGATCGGACACAAAACTTATTGCAGAAGTGCAAGTCTGATTCTTCTGAAAGCAATTTATGATGTGGCAGGGCAGGAAAATATAGACAGTGTAATGATCCATTATTCTGTAGGCAGCGGCTATTATTTTACAATGAAAGGACCTATGGCGCTGGATCAGGAATTTATTGATAAGGTAAAGGCGCAGATGCACAGGATCGTGGACGAGAATCTTCCCATTGTAAAGCGAAGCGTAAGCACTAGTGAGGCAGTTGCACTTTTTCATAAGCATCATATGTATGACAAAGAGAAGCTGTTTAATTACCGCAGAAGCTCTGCGGTGAATCTTTACAGTATTGGAAGTTTTGAGGATTATTTCTACGGTTTTATGGCGAACCATACGGGATATATTAAGACGTTTGATCTGTTTTTGTATGAGGGTGGTTTCGTACTGCAGCTTCCGACTCAGAATGAACCGGACCGGATACCTGAATTTAAACCGAGGGAGAAGATTTTTCGTGTGCAGAAGGAATCTCAGGAATGGGGAGATAAACTGGATATTGCGACAGTTGGTGATCTGAATGAAAAGGTTACCAGAGGCGGTATCCAGGATATTTTGCTGATCCAGGAAGCTATGCAGGAGGCAAAGATTTCGGAAATCGCATCTGAGATTGCCGCAGCCGGAAACAAGAAGTTTGTTATGATCGCAGGTCCGTCTTCTTCCGGAAAGACTACGTTTTCACACAGGCTGTCTATTCAGCTGGCTGCCCATGGAATGAAACCGCATCCGATCGCAGTGGATAATTATTTCATTGACAGGCACCTGACTCCTGTAGATGAGTTTGGGGAAAAGAATTTTGAGTGTCTGGAAGCGATTGATGTGGAGCAGTTTAATAAAGATATGCTTGAGCTTTTGGAAGGAAAAAGGGTAGAGATGCCGGTTTTCAATTTCAAAACAGGAACCAGAGAATATAAAGGTGATTTTCTGCAGCTGGATAAAGACGATATTCTGGTGATCGAGGGAATTCATGGATTGAATGACAGGCTCAGCTATGCGCTGCCAAAGGAGAGCAAATTTAAGATTTATCTCAGCGCTCTGACTCAGCTGAATATTGATGAACATAACAGGATTCCTACTACGGATGGCCGTCTGATTCGCAGAATTGTAAGAGATGCCCGCACCAGAGGGACTTCCGCAAAAGAGACAATTGCAAGATGGCCGTCTGTGCGCAGAGGTGAAGAACAGAATATCTTTCCGTTCCAGGAGGATGCAGATGTAATGTTTAATTCTGCGCTGATCTATGAACTGGCATGTCTGAAAGTATATGCGGAACCGCTTTTGTTTGGGATTGCCAAGGACGAACCAGAGTATACAGAGGCGAAGAGGCTGCTGAAGTTCTTTGAATATTTTGTTCCGGTGCCAAGCGAGGCAGTACCGAATAATTCGATTTTAAGAGAATTTATCGGCGGAAGCTGCTTTAATGTGTAAAATAGTAGAATGAAAGTTACTGTTCACACGCCACTATCCCGCGAGGTGTTTTGGCATGAATATGCCAAAATCCCGAGACATACAAGCCAAAATTCCATTGCCGCAGGCAATTTGAAATGAATTTTGGCAACGTTACTGAGAACGGAGTGAACAGTAATGAATGAAATTTCTTTACAAGTGCAAAAAAACGTGCTAGAATAGCACTTGCGCAACCAGGCCAGGTAATCGCGGCTGAACAGACGAAAGGGTTCAGACGAGGAAAGTCCGGGCTTCGCAGGGCAGGATGCCGGATAACGTCCGGTGGAGGTGACTCCCAGACCAGTGCAACAGAAATAAACCGCCTCACTTGCTGAGGTAAGGGTGGAAAGGCAGTGTAAGAGACTACCGCCGTCCTGGTAACAGGCCGGGCACATGTAAACTCCATTCGAAGCAAGACCGAATAGAAAGCGATACGGCTGCCCGTCGTGCTTTCAGGTGGGTCGCTTGAGCCTTATGGCAACGTAAGGCCTAGACAGATGATTACCCAATGACATAACCCGGCTTATCGGTCTGATTGCGTACAAAAAAACAGAACGGATTTCTTCCGTTCTGTTTTTTTGATATTTGTTTTATTATTTATTGCGTTTACCTGTATATTTCTCTTCGCAGTATTTACATCTGTAAACTTCTTTCTCTTTATCTGCAAGAACAAAGATCTGGTCGAGTCCCTGTTCAATGGAAGTGATGCAGCGTGGATTCTTGCATTTGATCACGTTGACAACCTGATTCGGAAGTTTCAGTTCTTTTTTGGCAACGATCTTCTCGTCCTTGATTACGTTTACAGTAATGTTATGATCGATAAAGCCGAGAATGTCAAGATCAAGATTCTCAACCGGGCATTCAACCTTGATGATATCTTTCTTACCCATTTTGTTGCTGCGCGCGTTCTTGATGATGGCAACGGTGCAGTCAAGTTTATCAAGCTTCAGATCATGATAGATAGTCATGGCCTTGCCTGCTTTGATATGGTCTAATACATAACCTTCGCGAAGTGCTCCAACATTTAACATGGTAATTTTACCTCCAGTAATGTGAGAATCAGGGCCATACGTACATATACACCGTACTGTGCCTGTTTGAAATAAGCTGCTCTCGGGTCTGCATCCACCTCTGTTGAGATTTCATTTACACGTGGAAGCGGATGAAGAATGTACATGTCTTTTTTTGCAAGTTCCATTTTCTGTTTGTCCAGAATGTAGAAATCCTTCATGCGGACATAGTCTTCTTCGTTGAAGAAACGTTCTTTCTGTACACGTGTCATGTAGAGGATATCAAGATCCGGTAAGGCATCTTCCAGTCTCTCTACTTCCTGAAATTCGATATTGTTCTTTTTCAGAACATCCTCGCGGATATAGCTTGGGATGCGAAGCTCTTCCGGTGAGATCAGAATGAATTTTACATTTGTGTAACGTACAAGTGCTTCGATCAGGGAGTGAACTGTACGTCCGAATTTCAGGTCGCCGCACAGACCAATGGTCAGATTGTCCAGACGTCCTTTCAGGGAACGGATGGTAAGTAAGTCGGTTAATGTCTGGGTAGGATGTTGATGACCACCGTCGCCGGCGTTGATAACAGGAATAGAAGAAGCCATAGAAGCTACTAACGGAGCACCTTCTTTCGGGTGGCGCATAGCACAGATGTCAGCGTAACAGGATACAACGCGGATTGTATCGGCAACACTTTCACCCTTTGAAGCGGAACTGGAATCAGCTGATGAAAAACCAAGAACTTTACCGCCAAGGTTCATCATAGCAGCTTCAAAGCTGAGACGGGTACGGGTGCTTGGCTCATAGAATAAAGTTGCCAGTCTTTTATCATCGCAGACATGTGCGTATTTATCAGGGTGTTTCTCAATATCGCTGGCCAGGTCAAGAAGAGTATTTAACTCATCAACAGACAGATCCAGCGGACTCATTAAGTGTCTCATTTCATACCTCCATATTTTACTGGTTCAGGAATTTTTATTTAATCCTTCATAACATCATATAATAATCAGGTGCTTTTTTCAAGAGAGTTTTCCAAGTATTTTCTCAAAAAAAAGTCCGGCTCCGAACCAGAGGGGAGCGTAGTCCGGTCTTATCAGTCCCCGGTAATTCAGAGGAGTGTTGCTGTAGTCCCAGGGACACATATGAAAACAGCGCAAAAGAGCACCGCTGATAAATTCCACGAAGAAAAATCCGACAGTATAAATGCAGCCGCGGACAAAAAGCGGGACAGCAGAAAGTTTACCGGAGAGCGGGCGGATGATGGCACCGCATCCGTAAATGGGAAACATTAAAAGGGAAGTTTTTCCTGTCATGGTAAGTTCTCCTGAAAGGATGGAATGCAGTCCGGTCCAGAGGATTTCCATGCACCAGCCCGTCAGACCGCAGAGAATGAAAGCTTTTTTCATAGGTAACGCTCCTGTATAAATTTCTATGATTCTAGTATTGCCTGCCTTGAAAAAAACATACACGTAGGATATAATGAGAACACGTTATTACACTATAGCAATGAGGTGCCTTATGCGCAAAAGGAACGTGTGGAGGGGATCTCATGGAAATAAGAGGAGTTTATTATGAATTATCAGGAAAGCCGGGAGTACATAGACAAAATCACCCGGGAAATTCCCAGTGTCCTGGGACTGGAGCATATGCGTGAGCTGATGAAACGTCTTGGAAATCCACAGGATGATCTGAAATATGTGCATGTAGCCGGTACCAATGGCAAGGGTTCTGTCATTGCTTTTTTGTATTCTGCTTTATCAGGTGCGAGATATCGCATTGGAAGATATGTTTCGCCTACCCTGTATTCTTACAGAGGCAGGATGGAAGTTTCGGGAAGCAGGATCAGCAGAGAGGACTTTGCTGCTTATATTACACAGGTGTCTGATGTTATTGCTGCTATGACAAAGGATGGTTATCCCCATCCCACTGCATTTGAAATAGAGACTGCGGTGGCATTTCTGTTCTTTAAAAAAGAGAATTGTGATCTCGTTTTGCTGGAAGTGGGAATGGGCGGAAATCTGGACGCCACAAATATTATTAAGAATACGCTGCTGGCAGTGCTGGTATCGATCAGTATGGATCATATGTCTTTTCTTGGAAATACTCTGGCACAGATCGCAGAGAAGAAAGCCGGGATCATCAAAGACGGCTGCAGAGTGGTGACTGCCAGACAGAAGCCGGAAGCAATGCAGGTGATCGAGAGGATCAGCAGAGAACATGGTACAAAATGTACCATAGCAGATGCTTCTGAGGCAGAGGTGCTAAAGGAAAGCTGCCTTGGACAGACAATCCGGTACAGGGGTGAAGAGTATGAGATTCCGCTGGCTGGTGTTTATCAGAAGGAAAATGCAGTAGTTGCACTGAATGCTTTAAAAGTATTGGATGAGCTGGGCTTTCCCACTGCTGCGGAGCAGAAAAAAGAAGGGCTTCGCACAGTAAACTGGAACGGACGGTTTACAGTTATCTGTAAAAAACCGCTGTTTGTGGTAGACGGGGCTCATAATCCTGCTGCTGCGGATATGATGGCAGCTTCAATAGAGCATTATTTTAAGGGAAAACGGATCATCTATATTATGGGAGTGTTTGCAGATAAGGATTACAGAAGTGTGATTCAGAAAACTGCGCACTTTGCAGACCGGATACTTACGATCCAGACTCCGGATAATATAAGGGCGTTGCCTGCCGGAGAGCTGGCGAAGACTGTCAGTGAATACAATCCCAATGTACAGGCAATGGATACGATTAAAGATGCAGTGGAGGAGGCTTTTTCACTTGCCGGGGAACAGGATGTGATCATTGCCTTTGGTTCTCTTTCCTTTATCGGAGAGATGACTGATATTGTAGAGAATTTGTGAAAGTAAAAAGGTATAACATAAATGATAGATTTACAGGAATGCAGAAATGAAATAGATAAGATCGACAGCGATATCATACGTCTTTTTGAACAGAGAATGAAGGTGTGTGAGGATGTTGCAGAATATAAGATACGTACAGGAAAGAAGGTTCTGGATCCGGAAAGAGAGAGACAGAAGCTGGAGGTCCTGAGAGGTAAGGCGCATGGAGAATTTAATCAGCTTGGTGCGCAGGAGCTTTTTCAGCAGATCATGGCGATCAGCCGTAAGAGACAGTATCAGCTTCTCACAGAGCATGGAATCGAGGACGATGAGAAACTGGAAATGGTAGATGCACTTCCGCTGAAAGATGTAAGAGTTGTCTTTCAGGGTGTGGAAGGTGCATACAGCTATGCTGCAATGAGGGAATATTTCCAGGACGATATTGAGAGTTTTCATGTAAAAACCTGGCGCGATGCAATGGAAGCAGTTGTGGAGGGAAGAGCAGACTATGCGGTACTTCCCATTGAGAATACAACTGCCGGTATTGTTGCTGATATTTATGATCTTCTTACAGAGTATGAGCTTAGCATTGTAGGAGAACAGATCATCCGTCCGGAGCATGTACTTCTGGGACTGCCGGATGCTGAACTGGAGGATATCAGACAGGTATGTTCTCATCCTCAGGCACTTTCCCAGTGTGGAAAATATCTGGAATCTCATCCGGACTGGAAGAAGAAAGAGATGGAAAATACTGCCGGTTCTGCCAAGAAGATAAAAGAAGACAATGACAAGACGCAGGCAGCTATTGCCAGCAGACAGGCAGGAGAGCTTTACGGACTGAAGATCCTGGCTGAGAATATCTGCTATAACGGACAGAATGCCACACGTTTTGTGATCGTGAGTAAGAAACCGATCTATGTGAAGGATGCACATAAGATCAGTATTTTCTTTGAACTGCATCATGAGAGCGGAACTCTTTACAATATGTTGTCTCACATTATTTATAATGGACTGAATATGACGAAGATTGAATCCCGCCCGATCACAGGGAAGAACTGGCAGTACCGTTTTTTTGTTGATTTCGAGGGAAATTTAAAGGACAGTGCAGTGAAGAATGCCCTGAGAGGAATTGAGGCAGAAGCTGACAGAATGAGAATTTTGGGAAATTATTAAAAATCATTTCCATAATGCCAGAGCGTGTTTGAAAAATCATTTCCACAATCTGCACGTCCCACTTTGCGGCATATTTTGCGTAAAGCATTTTTCAAACACACTCTGGTACATCGTTTTCGAAATAATTATACCACTCACAGCAGAACAATAAGATAAAACAACAAGGTAAGAAGGAAGTAATAAAAATGGCTAGATTAAATGAATGCATCTTATACCGTAACTTTGAACATGGAGAAATCCTTGATAAAATGGCAGAACTGATGAATGCCTGGGAACAGAAAGCACCTGATCTGAAAGAAAAGGAAGGGCTGTTCTTTGAGTGTGCCAACGGACTGGTGGAAACTGCCGGCGCTTATGGATTTTCCGGAAATTTATGGCACTGTTATCTGACATTTCTTCTGGTAAATAATGAAAATGCATTCAGTACAGCCTGTGAGATCAGAGGGGCTGTCAACGGAAGTATTAATGAACTGGCACTGAATGATTTCGGTGTGTTTAAAGAACTGTATGATTTTGACCTGACTGTACTGGATGAGGCATTTGGAATTTCCTGCTGTAAGGTTCTCGGTGATTATACCAACACCGGAAGTAACAGCAAGATGTTTAATTCCCGTATCAGAGACCGTATCTGTGATCTGAGCAAAACGCTGGCAGCAGCGGAGTCCACAGAGGAATTCATGAAGGATATGGTACAGTTTTATAAGGATTTTGGTGTGGGTAAGCTGGGATTACATAAGGCTTTTCGTGTAGGCCATGATGAGAATGATAATGTGGAGATCCAGCCGATCACAAGGATCGCTCATGTGAAACTGGAAGACCTGGTCGGATATGAAATCCCGAAGCAGAAACTGATCGAGAATACAGAAGCTTTCGTAAGAGGCAGAAAGGCAAACAACTGTCTGCTTTTTGGTGATGCGGGTACAGGTAAATCCTCAAGTATCAAGGGAATCCTGAACCGTTATTATGATGAGGGACTTCGTATTATCGAGGTGTATAAGCATCAGTTTCAGGATCTGAATGATGTGATCGCCCAGATCAAGAACAGAAACTATAAATTCATTATCTATATGGATGATCTGTCATTCGAGGAATTTGAAATCGAATATAAATATCTGAAGGCAGTGATCGAGGGTGGTCTGGAGAAGAAGCCGGACAATATCCTGATCTATGCAACAAGTAACAGAAGACATCTGGTAAGAGAGAAATCCAGTGACAAGCTGGAGATCATGGATGATGACGATCTGCATTCCTCCGATACAGTGCAGGAGAAGCTTTCACTGGTTTATCGTTTTGGTGTCCGTATTTATTATGGTGCACCGAGCAAAAAAGAATTCCAGACAATTGTGAAAGCTCTCGCAGAGAGAAACGGAATTACCATGCCGGAGGACGAACTGCTTCTGGAAGCAAATAAGTGGGAGCTTTCCCATGGAGGACTTACAGGACGAACTGCACAGCAGTTTATCGACCATCTGCTGGGTGTGGAGAAGGAATAAAAAAGCAAATAGATGAATGGTAAAGGGGGAACGCATATGGCAGTCATGACATTTGCAGCCATTGATATCGGATCTTATGAAGTCAGCATGAAGATCTTTGAGATGTCAAAAAGAATTGGTTTTCGTGAACTGAATGATGTCAGATACAGTCTGGAAATCGGAAAGGGTGTCTATTCTGACGGAAAGATCGATTCAGAAATGCTGAATGTTTTATGTGAGGTGCTGAACGACTTTAAGAGGCTGATGCAGGACTTTGGGGTGGAAGAGTATCGTGCCTGCGGCACCAGTGCATTCAGAGAACTTGTGAATCCGCTGCTGATCATTGAACAGATCTATCAGCGTACAGGAATGAAAATTGAAATATTAAGCAGTGCAGAACAGCATTTCCTTGGGTACAAATCAATTGCTGCTATAGAAAAGGGATTCAAAAAGATGATCCAGAAAGGCACCGCGATCCTGGATGTGGGCGGCGGCAGCCTTCAGGTTTCCCTCTTTGACAAAGATGCACTGGTCACTACCCAGGGACTTAAAATGGGAAGTTTAAGAATCCGCCAGCGTCTGCAGGAACTGGAGAAAACAACCATTCATTATGACAAGCTGGTTGAGGAATTTATCCGAAATGACCTGATGAGCTTTCAGCGTCTGTATCTGAAGGATAAGGATATCAGGAATGTGATCCTGATGGGAGATTTTATTACAGATATGATCTTCCAGGAGGAAATGGAAGACAGGATCATTACAAGGGAAGAGTTTATGAAACGCTATGAGGATACAGTTGGAAAATCTGTTGACCTGCTGGCACAGGAGATGGAGATTGATCCGGAATATGCATCCCTTGTTGTGCCGACCATGGTAGTGTGCAGAAATTTTATTGATATTTTCAATGCAGAGTCTCTCTGGGCACCAGGTGTTTCCCTGCTGGATGGAATTGCCTATGATTTTGCAGAGAAGAAAAAATTTCTCAAAAGTGTCCACAATTTTGAGAATGACATTCTGGTTACATCAAAGAACATTGCGAAACGCTATTCCAGCAGTAAGAGCCATATCCAGGGAACTATGAATCTTTGCCTGAATATCTTTGACAGTATGAAGAAGGTTCATGGTATGGGAACAAGAGAGCGTCTGTTACTGCAGATCGCAGCACTGCTTCATGATTGTGGCAAATATATCAGCATGGAAAAGGTTTCCGAGTGTTCCTATCAGATTATTATGTCTACAGATATTATTGGTCTGTCCTCTATGGAGCGCCAGATGATCGCATGTGCGGTCAGATTCAATAATTCTGCGTTTGTTTATTACGATGAACTTTACAGTATGGGAATCGCTATAGACAGAGAGAGCTATATCAAGGTGGTAAAGATGACTGCAATCCTTCGTCTGGCGAATGCCATGGACAGAAGTCATTATCAGAAAGTAAAAGGAATCAAAGCAGTGCTCAAAGACAGAGAACTGCAGATGATCGTGGATTCTGCACAGGACATTTCCCTGGAACTGGGACTGCTGAAAGATAAAGAGGCATTTTTTGAAGAAGTATTTGGCATTCGTCTGGTTCTCAGACGCAAGGGCAGAGCGTAAAGGAGGATGAACTTATGGACTTTGAAAAATTTGAAAAGAAAGAATATTTCGTGAATCGCGAGCTGAGCTGGCTCAAATTTGATGAGCGTGTTCTGAGTGAAGCAAGAGATAAAAATCTTCCTTTGTTTGACAGACTGAAGTTCTTAAGCATTACCGCATCCAATCTGGATGAATTCTTTATGGTGCGTGTGGCGTCTCTTAAGGATCAGGTACATGCAGGATATCATAAAACAGACATTGCAGGAATGACAGCCAAGGAACAGTTAAAAGAAATCAGTGTCCGTACCCATGAACTGGTTCATGTACAGTATAATACCCTGAACCGTTCTCTGATCCCTGCGCTTGAGAAAGCAGGAATGCACCTGGCGGCAGCCCATGAGAATCTTACAGAAGCACAGAGTGTATTTGTAGACAGATACTTTGAGGATAATGTATATCCGGTACTTACACCGATGGCGATGGATTCTTCCAGACCGTTTCCGCTGATCAGAAACAAGACATTAAATATTGGTGCTCTGATCTCCAAGAAGGAGAAGAGTGATAAACTCAGCAAAAAGGATAAAACAGGAGAACTTCTGTTTGCTACAGTGCAGGTTCCGTCTGTGCTTCCAAGGGTGGTGCAGATTCCGTCAAAGAAGGATGGAGATACCACAGTGATCCTGCTGGAAGAGATTATTGAAAGAAATATTGACAAACTTTTCTTGAGTTATGATGTGATATGTGCCCATCCTTACCGTATTATGCGTAATGCGGATCTTACCATCGATGAAGATGAGGCAGAGGATCTGCTGGTGGAGATCCAGCGCCAGTTAAAGAAACGTCAGTGGGGTGAGGTTATCCGTCTGGAAGTAGAGGATAAGATGGATGAACGCCTGCTGAAGATTCTGAAAACGGAATTTGACATCAAAGAGGCAGATATTTTTGAGATAAACGGACCTCTGGATCTTACCATGCTTATGAAAGTATATGGCGCGGATGGCTTTGATGCTTACAAGACACCGAGATATCAGCCGGCACCTGTACCGGAATTTCAGAATGAGAAGGATATTTTCCAGGTGATACGTGAGGGCGATGTATTCCTGCATCATCCTTATATGAGCTTCGATCCTGTTGTAAATTTCGTACGTCAGGCAGCAAAAGATCCGGATGTTCTGGCTATTAAACAGACTCTGTATCGTGTCAGCGGCAATTCACCGATCATTGCTGCCCTTGCGCAGGCAGCAGAAAACGGCAAACAGGTTTCCGTACTGGTAGAGCTGAAAGCACGTTTTGATGAAGAAAATAATATTGTATGGGCGAAGAAGCTGGAGAAGGCAGGATGTCATGTAATTTATGGTCTGGTAGGCCTTAAGACACACAGCAAGATCACACTGGTTGTGCGCAGGGAAGAGACAGGAATCCGCCGTTATGTGCATCTGGCGACCGGAAACTACAATGATTCCACTGCAAAACTCTATACAGACTGCGGTATCTTTACCTGCGATGAACGTTTCGGTGAAGATGCAACAGCAGTATTTAACATGCTCTCCGGGTATTCAGAACCAAAAAGCTGGAATAAGCTGATCGTAGCACCAATCTGGATGAAAGACAGATTCTTAAGCCTGATCGAACGTGAGGCGGAGAATGCAAAGAAAGGACTTCCGGCGTTGATCCGCGCAAAGATGAATTCCCTCTGTGATCCGAAGATTATTGCAGGATTGTATTATGCATCTTCCTGCGGAGTTCAGGTGGAGCTTCTGGTAAGGGGGATCTGCTGTCTGAAAGTAGGAGTGCCGGGAATCAGTGAGAATATTCATGTCCGTTCTATTGTAGGGGAATTTCTGGAGCATAGCCGTATTTTCTATTTTGAAAACGGCGGAAACCCGGAAATCTATATGGGAAGTGCGGATTGGATGCCGCGTAACCTTGACCGCAGGGTAGAGATTGTTTTCCCTGTGGAAGATGAGAAGATTAAGAAAGAGCTGGAGCATGTACTTGATCTGGAGTTTAAGGATAATGTAAAAGCTCATATCCTGCAGCCGGATGGAACTTATGTGAAGCCGGATAAACGAGGCAAAGCCCAGATTAACTCTCAGATGGAATTCTGTATGGAGGCAACTGAGAAAGCAGCACTTCATAAACACGAAGAAAAGAAATCCCGCGTATTCATTCCGGCAGAGCCTGCGGAGGATATAGAGGAATAAGAAACAAGAAACAGTCAGAAACAGAAATAAATAACTGGGAAATGCCATGGAAAGCGGTGGAGCTGCCATGGCATTTCTTCTCTGGGACAAAAAAATAAAAATTTTTTTGTGGCAAAAACCGCATAAATACAGGGCTTTTTGAACGAAAAATTCGAGAAAAATAAAAAAATTGAAATTTTTTTAAAAAAGTACTTGCATTTTAGAAAAAGATGGTGTATATTAAACGAGTCGACAGCGAAGAGCGAACGACAGATAAACAAATGGCCAGTTGGTCAAGGGGTTAAGACGTCGCCCTCTCACGGCGAAAACACGGGTTCGATTCCCGTACTGGCTGCTACGAAATAGTGAGAATTTAACCAGAGTTTAAGCTCTGGTTATTTTTTTTGTCAGGGATTTCCCCTGACATGTTGTATGTCTTTGTGGACAAAAATGATTGAAGAACCAGGAGATTTCATCTGACAACAGAGGAGTAATATTTGGAAAGGAAGAACGATATGGCCACTGATGAAGAACTTTATGGGCAATATCTGTGCGGTGATGAGACAGGACTTGAACTGTTGATAAAAAAATACGGCGATCCGCTGACCTTATACATCGATGGTTATCTGCATGACGTCCACGAAGCGGAGGACTTAATGATGGAAACCTTTTCCTGGCTGTTTACGAAAAAGCCCCGCATCCGGGATGGATGTTTTAAGGCTTACCTCTATAAAGCAGCGCGGCACATGGCTTTGCGCCACAAAAGCAGACGGCGGATTTTCTTCAGCCTTGACGACCTGGCCAGAGAACCGGAGGCACAAACGCTGGTGGAGGAGATCGTCCGCACAAAAGAACGGAATCAGATCCTGCATCTCTGCATGGACGAGTTAAATCCAGATTATCGGGAGGCTCTTTATCTGACCTATTTTGAGGGCATGAGCTATCAACAGGCAGCTGAGGTTATGGGGAAAAGTGTAAAGCAGATCACAAATATGGTGTACCGGGGGAAAGAGCGTTTACGCGTATTATTGAAACGGGAGGGTATTGCAAATGCTGAAAAATGAGGAACGGATTGCTGAGGTAAAACGGCGTATTGCAAAAAAAGAACAACAGCAGAGAATGCGGCGCAGACGGATTGTCTCTGCTGTCTGTATAGCGGCATGTTTTGCAGTGATCGTTGGGGTTTCATTTGCCATGCCCGGTATTGTCGGACAGATCGAACCCGGTATTTCTTCAGGATTTGAAACTGCGGCAACAATTTTGGGCGGCAGCACCGTACTGGGATATATGGTGATCGGACTGCTGGCTTTTATCCTCGGCGTGTGCGTGACTGTTCTGTGCTTCCGCATCCGTCAGCTGAACAAAGAGGAGCAGACGGAGAAACAAAAGGAGGACAATGGGGATGGAGCTGATCAGTAACCTTTTTCAATTCGCTGTTACCCTGCTAGGCTTTTGTATGAGTGGCATTCGGTATCTGAAAGATCGAAAACAGGCACATTTCCTGCTGACCTGCTTTTACGGATGCTTTGCCCTTGGCTCTCTTTACTGGACGCTGTATCTGCTTTTGTTTTCTGAAACACCACAGGTCTTTTATGTGTCAGAGTTCGGCTGGGTAGCCAGTGTGGTTTTCCTTTATCTTCTGCAATACACCCTTTCTTCTGATGAGGAAAGAAGATTTTCGACAGGAAAAGCCCTGATTGCCCCTTTGATCGGTGTTCCGCTTTGTGTGTTTTACTGTACCTTTGGGGATGTTCTCTCCAATCTGCTCTGGTGTGGCATGATGATTGTTGTTTCTTATCATTCCATCCGGGGTCTTGCTTATGCGCAGATACAGACGGGAACAGCGTGTAAGATGCGGTATTTCCACATTGGGGTACTGTGCTATGTGGCGGTGGAGTATGTCCTTTGGATCTCCGGCTGCCTGTGGCCGGGCTATTCCATTTCCGCTCCCTATTGCTGGTTTGATCTTCTGCTTACAGGCTGCCTGTTTGCACTGCTGCCAGCCACAGGAAAGGCGGTGCAGGTATGACATATATTGAAAACGTATTTCTTTGCATGGTCTCACCCCTGCTGATCGCTGCTCTGTGCATGGGAAAGCGGCAGAGAAAATTCTTTCTGTTCTGCTTTGCCGGGATGGGTGCCTGTCTGCTTTCCGCTTACATCAACACCTTTTTCGTTGCACTTTATAAAGCGGACACCTTTGCAGCTACCACAGAGATCGCCCCGGTGGTGGAGGAAGTGATGAAACTTCTGCCATTGCTCTTTTATCTGCTGATATTTGAGCCGAAAGCGGAGCAGATCAAAAATGCAGCCGTGATCACAGCTCTTTCCTTTGCCACATTTGAAAACGTCTGCTATCTGATCCAAAACGGAGCCGGTCATTTTTCTTTTATTTTCTTCCGGGGTATTGGGACAGGAGCCATGCACGTGATCTGTGGTGCCATTGTCGGCGGTGGCCTTGCATATGTGTGGCAGAGAACATGGCTGAAGATTGCCGGAACCTGCGGTCTGCTGGGAGCGGCAATCACTTTTCACGCAATTTATAATCTTCTGATCGCCTATGGCAGTGCAGCACAGTATATTGCTTATCTGCTGCCTGTACTGATCCTGGCAGCGGGAAAACTGATTTTCCGCAGTTCGATACAATAATATAACCTGATTTTTCTCTTTTGGGAGCTGTTTCGGCAGCTCTCAAATTTTTTTGAAAAAATTTGATTTTCAGGTGAGAGTTTTTCGCTTTTTTTGTACCTATATAAGTGAAAGACTTTTAAGACTGTTTTTGTGGAAGGAGGTTGGAAGGCATGTACGATACAGAAAAGCGTATCGAATTGGTAAAAAAGCGAATGCATGAATACCACCGCCGCCAGGAGCGGCGCACAGTCTGCCGTCTGTCCGTTCTGTGTACCATGCTGTTCCTGTCCCTTGTGGGGGCAATGGGGATAATGCAAAGCCGGCCAATAAACACCACGGGAATGTACGGCACAATTCTGCTGCATGAAGGCGCAGGCGGCTATGTATTGGTGGCTGTCATTTCCTTTACTGTGGCAGTCGTGATTACCGCATTATGTATCAAATTCAGAAAAAGAGAACAAAAGAGTCAAGACGCAGAAGATCATGTATAAAGAAAGGAGAGGTGAACGTATGAAGAAAAAGTTATTAGCCGGGATTCTGGCGCTTGCACTGTGTTCCACCAATATGCCCCCCCAGACCATATTTGCGGGGGAATTTACTTCAGGAAATCCGGATGTAGTGTCTGAGGAAGATACTCCAGAGATTTTTACCAATGAGGAGCAGGAAGCAGCAGGAGAGACAAATGAGGACTTGTTTGTATTCAGTTCGGAGGAGGTTCCTGAATTTAACGATACCCCCGATGAGACAATGGCTGCTGCGGAAAATGCACGGATTAAAGAAATTGACTTAATCAATAGTACTGAAGTCAAAAACGGAGCTTATACTATAAGTTCGGCAGGAGATTACAAATTCACATGCAGTAATAGCCAGGAAACGGCAAATAGAATTGTGGTTAATGGAGATACTATTTTAGAGCAAGACAACATCAACATTTATCTTGATAACGTAAATATCAAAACATCTGCTGATCCGGCATTGCAAATTCAAAGTAGTGTTCAAGCTCAAGTTTACATATATTTAGAAGGAATCAATAATCTTAACAGTGAATGGCAGGCAGCCTTACAGAAAGATAACACTGCCAAACTTACAATAGATAAGTCTCCAAACACTACCGGAGAATTAATTGCCACAGGTATTTTTGGTGCCGGAATTGGCGGGGGTCGAGGGAACACCGGCAGTAACATTACCATTAGCGGTGGATCCGTAACTGCTACTTCTTCTTTTGGTGCCGGAAT